>JANNQE010000973.1:0-7808 GCA_031441625.1 Planctomycetia bacterium | reverse complement strand
CGGGCTGGTTCGGTGGGCAAGAACCAGGGGGCTGACGCCCCCCGCTCGCCTGCAATGGGGCTTCACCATGTCGCGCTTCGCGGTCATCCTGCCGGCGGCGGGCCAGTCAACACGCTTCGGCGGCAAGGAGAAGAAGCCGTTCACGTCGCTCGGCGGGCGGGCGGTGTGGCTGCGGGCGGCGGAACTGTTCTGGACCCGCGACGACGTGAGCCGGGTGTACGTGGTCATTTCGCCCGAAGACCGTGAACTCTTCGAGATCAAGTTCCGGGCGGCGCTGGTGTTTGCGAACGGCACGGTGATCGACGGCGGGGCCGAACGCTTCGAGAGTGTGGCGAACGCGCTCGCGGTCATTCCCGAAGACGTAGAGTTCGTCGCCGTTCACGACGCCGTCCGCCCGCTCTGCCCGAAGGAACACATTGAAGCGGTGTTCGCGGCGGCGAAGGAGCACGGGGCGGCGATGCTGGCCGTGCCGGTGGCCGATACTTTGAAACGGGTGAACGCCGCGAACAAGATCATCGAGACCGTTCCGCGGGCCGGGCTGTGGGCGGCGCAAACGCCGCAAGTGTTCCGCCGCGACTGGCTGGTGGAGGCGTATGCAAGGCGGAGCGAGGTGAAAGTGCCGATCACCGACGACGCGCAACTGCTCGAAGCGCTGGGCCGAACGGTGGTGGCCGTCCCCGGACACGCGAGCAACTTCAAGATCACCACGCAAGACGACCTGGAGCTGGCGGAAGCCATCATCGCCGCCCGTGCGAGCAAACCGACCCCGGTGTTGCGAGCGTTCGGGGATGAGGCGGGGTGGTGAGCGTTGGAGTCTTTGCTGGCCGAACGAAATGATCGACGAAGCCCAGCGTGAACGGTGGCTCACGGGCAGTCCCGAAGGGACGACGGGGAATAGCCAGGGGTGACGGAGTGCCGAAGGCACGACGGAACCCCTGGAACATGACACCAATCACCCCGCAGTCCCGAAGGGACGACGCGCCCTCAGTCCCAGACATACCGCTCGTCCCAGGACTTCTCATGTTCCTTCAGTAGCCCTCGAAACTCATCCTGAAACGATTGGGTCTGATGATGCTCTGGCTGGCGGTCGATGTACTCGTTCACGGTCTTGAGCAACACCGGACTGACCGCAAACGCTCCATAACCCGCCTGCCAGTTGAAGTGCCGTAGCTCCGGGAACGTGTCGTGAATCCATCGCGACGACCCGGCTTTCACCTTCTTCACCAGGTCGGCGATACAGATCGTGCGGCCGAGTGAGGCGAGCAGGTGAACGTGATCCGGTACCCCGTTGGCGTTGAGCAACGCACAGTCAAATTCGACCATGATGTTCGTCATGTACGCTCGCAGTCGCGGCACCAGATGGGGAGGCAGCATCGGCTCACGTCCTTTGGTGCTGAACACGATGTGCAGTGGAACGGCGGCGAAGGATTGGGGCACGGGCGGGCCTCCGATCGCGTCGTCCCTTCGGGACTTCGGGGTGGTTGGTATCGTACTCCAGGGGTTGCGCTCGCCTGCGGCTCGCTCCACCCCTGGCTATTCCCCGTCGTCCCTTCGGGACTTCAGTGTGGTTCACCACGCCGCATTGTAAATCTCCAAAATCTCCGCCGCGCTCTGGGGCACGCGGGGGTTCACTCGCATCAGGCGTTTGATGCCGAACGCACGCTCGGCGAACGCCGGCAGCATGTCTTCCGTCACGCCGATGTCCCGCAGGCGGGTCGGGATACCGATATCGGCTCGCAACTGTTCGATGCCCTCGATGCTGATGAGTGGCTCCAACGCCTTGAACGCCCCGCGGTCCTGCTCGCGGTTCCACCGCATGACATACGGCAGCAGCAGCCCGTTGCCCGCCCCGTGTGACACATGCACCGCGCCGCCGACGGGGTACTCCATCGCGTGGACCAGCGCCACCCCCGCGTTGCTGAACGCCATCCCGCCGAGGGTCGCGGCCATCGCCATGCCGTCGCGGGCTTCCAAATCGTTCGGGGTACTCACAGCCCGCCGCAGAAACTTGCCCACCAGTTGAATGCACTCCACCGCCATCACGTCGGCGAGCGGATTCTTCCCCTGATACACCGTTTGCCCGCCGGGCCGCTTCAGGAACTCGGCCTGATCGACCGCCGTGAACGCTTCGATGGCGTGGGTGAGCGTATCAATGCCACTGTCGGCCGTCACCTGCTTCGGGCAACCGACGGTCAGCAGCGGATCGACCACGGCGTACGTCGGCCGTAGGTGCTGGCTGAGCGTACTCACCTTCATCTTGGCGGCCGTGTCGGTGAACACGGCGGCGGCGGACACCTCGCTGCCGGTGCCGGCTGTGGTGGGCACGCACACCAGCGGGAAGACTGGGCCGGGCACTTTGCTGTCGCCGACCCAGTCGGTCGGGTCGCCCCCGTGGGCGAGCACCACGGCCACCAGCTTCGCTGCGTCCATGTTGCTGCCGCCGCCCAGCCCGACGAGCACGTCCGGGGCGAACTTGCGGGCGGCCTCAACCGCTTCGCGGATCACCTCCACCGGCGGCTCGGGCTTGCACCCGTCGAACACCGCGACTTCAACGCCGGCCGCACGCAGCGGGGCGACCGCCTGTTCGGTGATGCCCGCTTTGGAGAGGATGGTATCGGTGACGACCAGCACCCGCTTCGCCTTCAACCGGCCGGCGATGTCGCCGAGTTGCGCGACCGCCCCGCGGCCGAACACGAGCGACCCGGCGGTGTGGAACGTCCAGACGGCGGACATGGGGGAATCCGTGAGAGGAGAGAGGGAGTCAGAATAGCGAGCGGAATCGGGAAATGAGTGGACTTCGCGTCATTAGTTGCATATACATCGTTCGAGAGGTGCCCCGTGAGTGTGCCGGCGAAAGTGCGACAGATGGCCCGCGAGTGCATCGCCGTGCGGACGCGGCTGCTCAACCGCCTCGTGACGGGCGTGTGCGACGCCGGCCTACGGCCGTTCGGGGTGCATGTGGCGCAGGTGAACATCCTGTGCGCGATCGCCACCAGCGGGCCGATCACGCCCACGGATCTGGCTGCGGCGCTCGTGTTGGACAAATCGACACTCAGCCGCGACATGGCGAAGTTGCTCGAAAAAGGCTGGGTCGAGACGCAACCGGGCGACGACGCGCGGAGCCACCTGCTGGCCGCCACGCCCGCCGGGGTCGCCTTCCTGGAGCAGATTCACCCCATCTGGGCGGACGCTCAGAAGCGGCTGATCAAGCGGCTCGGGCCGGTGCTGGTGGCCGCCATGAGCGAGACCGTGAACGACATCTGGGCCGAGCAAGCGCCCGGCGAGCGGCCCGCGTGAGCGGGCTGTTGGTGAAGAACAGCGGCCTGACGGCCGCCGCTCGCCCTGGTCATAGTTGTATCTACAACCGAAAGGAGCCGTGATGCCCTCGCTCGACGACCACCCCACTGTTCAACTCGCCCGCCGCCGCACCCCGCTGCCGCGGGCCGACGCCCCTCTCGACGCCGTCTGGTTGCGGCAAGTCTGCTTCGACGCCGGGGCGGACGACGTGGGGTTCGTCGAGATCGACCGCCCCGAGTTGGCCGACGAGAAGCCGCACGTCCTGGCCGCCGCCCCGCGGACGAAAACGCTCGTCAGTTTCGTGGTGAAGATGAACCGCGAGCCGGTGAGGAACCCGGCCCGGTCGCTCTCCAATCTGGAGTTCCACCACACCACCGACGAGGCCAACGAGGTCGGTCGTCGTATCGTCGCCGCCCTGGAAACGCAGGGCGTCAAGGCGGTCAACCCGCCGGGCGGGTTCCCCATGGAGTCCGCCCACTGGCCCGGTCGCATGTGGGTGGTGTCGCACAAGCCGGTCGCGGTGGCGGCGGGACTGGGCATGATGGGCGTCCACCGCAACGTCATCCACCCCAAGTTCGGCAACTTCATCCTGCTCGGGACTGTGCTGCTCGAAGCGGAGGTGAGCGGTCACAACCGGCCGGTGGACTTCAACCCGTGCCTGGAGTGCAAGCTGTGCGTGGCCGCCTGCCCGGTCGGGGCGATCAAGTCGGACGGGGTGTTCGACACGTCCGCCTGCTACACGCACAACTACCGCGAGTTCATGGGCGGGTTCGGCGACGTGCTCGAACACGTGGCCGACGCCAAGAACGGCCACGACCTGCGGGGTCGCGTGACGCCGGCCGAGCAGGTGGGGATGTGGCAGAGCCTGGCGTTCGGGCCGAACTACAAGGCGGCGTACTGCGTGGCCGTGTGCCCGGCGGGTGAAGACGTGATCGGCCCGTTCCTGGCCGACCGCGGCGGGTTCGTGTCCGAGATCGTGAAGCCACTTCAGCAGAAGGACGAGACGATCTACGTCGTGCCGGGTTCGGACGCCGAAGGGCACGTGGCGAAGCGGTTCCCGCACAAGAAGGTCCGTCAGGTGCGCGGCAGCTTCCTGCTCTACACCGTGCCGCAGTTCCTGTTCGGCATCCGCATCTCATTCCAGCGGGAGGCGTCGGCCGGGTTGAACGCGGTGTTCCACTTCACGTTCAGCGGCGCGAGCGACGCCACCGCCACCGTGACCATCCGCGACAGGACGATTGCCGTGCAGGACGGGTTGCACGGTACGCCCGATTGCGCCGTCACCGCCGACGCCGACACGTGGTGCGGGTTCCTCCGCAAGGAGCGGAGCATCGTGTGGGCCATTCTGCGGGGCAAGGTGAAGGTGAAAGGCCCGCTCAAGCTGCTCACCGCGTTCGGCAAGTGTTTCCCCAGTTAATCGGAGACCCCCATGCCCACTCGTGAACAGACCCGCCTCCGCACCAAGTACGGCCCGTGGGCCGTCGTCACCGGGGCGTCGTCCGGCATCGGCCGCGAGACCGCCGTCCTGTTGGCCGAGGCTGGGTTGAACCTGGTGCTGGTCGCCCGCAGTCAGGCCGCACTCGACCAACTCGCCCAGGAGTTGAAGGCGAAGCACGCCGTCGAGGTGCGGGTGCTGCCGCTCGACCTCGCGGCCGAGTCCGCTGTCGCCGCGGTCGAAAGTGGCACCGCCGACGTGGACGTGGGGCTGCTCGTGGCGGCCGCCGGGTTCGGCACGTCCGGCCCGTTCCTCGGCACCCAGGACGACGCCGAGTACGACATGCTCGCCGTCAACTGCCGGGCGGTCGTCGGCCTCACCCGCGTGTTCGGACGCCGGTGCGTCGCCCGCAACCGGGGCGGGGTGGTGCTGTTCGGCTCCATCGTCGGCTTCCAGGGGGTGCCGAACGCCGCCCACTATGCCGCCACGAAGGGGTACGTGCAGTCGCTCGGCGAGGCGCTGGCGGTGGAGTGGAAGCCGCTCGGCATCGACGTGCTGGTGTCCGCCCCCGGCCCGACGCACAGCGGGTTCGCCGGCCGCGCGGGCATGACGATGGGGGCGGCGCTGTCGTCGGCGGAGGTGGCCCGCGGCACCCTGCGGGCGCTCGGCCGGCGGACGACCGCACTGCCGGGGCTGTTGACGAAGGTGCTGACGTGGTCGCTCGCCACCGCCCCGCGGTGGCTGCGGGTGCGGATCATGGGCGGCATCATGACAGCGATGACGAAGGCACCCGTCAACCCGCCGCGTACCCCTGCTGCCGGATGATGTCGCTCCACCGCTCGGTGATCCTCCGCTTCTGCTCGTCGGTGAGCGTCCACTTGTTCGTCTCGTAGCTCTTCTGGCTGGCGGCGAACGCCTCCACCGGGTGCCCGGCGGCGTGGTAGGCGAACGGGGTGATGGCGGTGGCCCTGTGGAAAAGGTGAGGAGAGTGGCCCTTCCACCGGCCGAGAAGCCGAGGCGGAGTGAGTAGACGCCCGCCCGCCGGCGAGCAATAATCTGAAGATGAGCACGCTCATCACCACGCCCCCGGCACTCGCGCAAGCGTTCCGCCGGCTCGCCGCCGAGTGGCGCGACGCCACCCGGTTCGACTCCGGCCCGTCCACCGACCACCCGGCCTACCGCGGAATTGTCGCCCTCGGCCCGGACGTGGTGCCGGTCATTCTGGACGCCTTGGCCGGGTCTCCCGACTGGTGGTTCGCGGCCCTTCTGGAACTGACCGGAGTTGACCCGGTTCCGCACGCCGACCGGGGCCGCCTGGGTGCGATGGCCGAACACTGGCTGGCGTGGGGCCGCGCGCGCGGGCTGGTGTAACTGATGGTCCCGCCCCTCCTTCTGCTCGCGTTCCCCGATTTGGAGTCCGACGACCCGGTCGTCACCCACCCGGCCGACCGCGGGTACAACTGCGTGGCCTGGGCGGTTGGCGTCACCGACGTGTGGTGGTGGCCCGACGACGAACGGTTCTGGCCGTCGGCCGCTCCGAACGAAGTGACCGTTGCCGCCATGCTCGCCGCCCTCGGCACCGTCGGGTACGTTCTGTGTGCCGACGGCGTGTCGGAACCCGGCTTCGAGAAGGCGGCGGTGTATGCCAAGGCCGGCGTGCCGACGCACGTGGCGAGGCAACTGCCCGGCGGCCGGTGGTCGAGCAAACTGGGCAAGGATTGCGTCGTCAGCCACGCCAGTGTTGCGGGGTTGGAGGGCGCGGTGTACGGAGGTGTCGTGGCTTACCTCCGCCGGCCTGTCCTTTGACGCCGTCCGCCCTCAATACCCCTGCTGCTGGATGATGTCGCCCCACTGGGCGTCGATCCGCTGTTTCAGCTCGTCGGTCAGGGTCCACTTGTTCGTCTCGTAGCTCTTCTGGCTGGCGGCGAAGGCCTCCACGAGTGGCTTCGCGTCGGCCCACCCGCCGAGGCTCAGCCCGTCGTAAATCTGCTTCGTCCCGCCCACCAGGTCTTTCACGAAGTCTTCGTACCGCACCTCCACCAGGTGCCCGGCGGGGATCAACCTCTTCCCCTCCTCGTACCGCTCGTGGATGGTGCGGAACTCGCGGAACACCTTCTCGTCCAGCTCCGGCGTGTGCTTGGGCGTTTGCAGCCCGTGCTTGTGCCCGAAGCTCATCCACAGGTTCGTCGTGCTGGCGAAGAGCGTGTACGGGTTCCGCTTGATGTGAACGAACCGGGCGTCCGGGAACATCTCCAGCAGCACCGGCAGGCGGGCGGTGTGCGGCGGGCTTTTCAGCACCAGCCGCCGCGGGTCGCGGTACGTCACCGCCTTCAGGAACCGCATCAGTGTGCGCTTCCACGCGGTCAGTTGGCTCGGCGTCAGGCCGCTCAGGTCCAGCGAGCCGGGCCACATGGGCGGGCGGTTGGGGAAGGCGAAGTCGGTGTACGTGCTCGGCTGGCCGAGGAGGGCGAGGGCGAACTCGTCTTCCTGCGGGCGGTCCCACCCGACGGCCATGTTGTCCATCGGCCGCTTGTCCGGCAGCATCGCCCGGCCGTACCTCTCGAACAGGCCTTCGGTGAGGAGGAAGTGACACGGCACGAAGCACTGCAGGCTGTTCGGCGAGGTGTGCCGCGGGTCGCGGATGAGCAACTCGTGCAACAGCGTGGTGCCCGTCCGCCAGTGGCCCAGCACGAAAATCGGCGGGTGCGTGATCGGCGTGCTCTCGACGCGGTCGCCGAACCGGGCGTGCTGCAGCCAGCCGAGCAGGGTGTTGGCGAAGTTGGTGACGGACATGACGCCGGCGATCCACCAGTACGGCGGCTCGACGGCGAAGCGGTTGGCGGCCATCATCCGCCAGAAGGCGAAGTAGTCGCCCCCCTGCCAGACGCGGGGTGCCCACGTGCGGTCGTGTTTCTTTTCGGCGGGCGGCGTGGGCATATGCGGTGGCCATACCTGGCGGCGGTCGGGTATCCTGGCGGTTAATGAATCGACCCGGCCGGGTGCCGACAACCCGCCCCCGCCCCATCAGGAGTTCCCATGCGGCTCTCACCACTCGCGGTTTTGTTGCTGACGGCGG
>JANNQE010000972.1:0-8700 GCA_031441625.1 Planctomycetia bacterium | reverse complement strand
AGTATACCCGTCAGGGCGAGCGATAGCTTCCCCTCAAGTGCAGGAACGGTGCCGTCCGCGGTGCGATCGCGAAGGCGGGCGGCTCTGGACGGGGGCGTTGTGAACCATGCCCACGCGACAGATCTTCCGCCGGACGCTTACGGTGAAATGACGCCTGGCGTGGTCGGGCCGCCTGTGAGTTTCCCCCGGGGGTGAACTCCGACTTGTCGGGACACATCTTCGAGAAGGTCCGGGCCAGGCTAGAGCAGTTTCGGATTCAGCGTAGCGAGTGGCCGAACTGTAGCCCGGGTCTGTGACCCCGGTCCGACCGGCCTCACAGAGGCCGGCTACAACAGACCGGCCGCTACACCCAAACGGAAACTGTTCTAGCTCGCTCGGGGAGCGGAAACGGTCGAAGTGGTCACGGCGTTTCTTTCTTGCCCGCGCCATCCCCGCCGCCCGCGCCGTCGAGATCTCGCTTGTAGGCCAGCAGGCGGAGCGAGTTGAAGATGACGACCAGCGTGCTGCCCTCGTGGAACACGACGGCCGGCCCGATCCGGGCGAGACCCAGGGTGGTCGCGGCGGCGAGCACCACGATCGTCCCGAGGGCGATCACCAGGTTCTGGCGGATGATCCGGCGGGCCGCGCGGGACAGGCCGATCGCGAAGGGGAGCTTGGCGAGGTCGTCGCCCATGAGCGCCGCGTCCGCGGTCTCCAGTGCCGCCGCCGTCCCCGCGCCGCCCATCGCAACACCGACGGTCGCGTTGGCGAGCGCCGGGGCGTCGTTGACGCCGTCCCCGACCATGGCGACCTGACCGTGCTGCTTGAGAAGTTCTCGCACAGCCGTGACCTTGTCCTCGGGCAGAAGGCCGGCGCGGACCTGGTCGATTCCGACCTCGCGTGCGATGGCGTTCGCGACGCCCGCGTTATCGCCGCTCAACATGACGAGCGGGTCGATGCCCAGTTGGCGAAGCCTGTTCAGCGTCCGCCGGGCGCTGGGGCGCGGGGCGTCGGCGAGCCCGATCGCGCCGAGCCACCGGCCCCCGTGCCGCACCACCATGACGCTCCGTCCCCGCTGCTGAAGGTCTTCCACCATCGTGGTGATCGCCCCGGGTATCACCGATCGCTCGCCTTCGAACAGCCGCAGGCTTCCGATTTCGACGACCTGTCCTTCGACGGTCGATCGCACCCCGCGGGCCGTCACACTCTCCACATCCGACGCTTCGGGAATGCTCACGAGGTCGGCCTCGGCGCGGCGCACGACGGCGGCGGCGAGGGGGTGTTGGGACCGCCGCTCGACGGCCGCCGTGACCCGCAGTAACTCCGCTTCGGACACGTCCGGCATGGTCAGGAGGTCGGTGACCTGCGGCTTACCGGCCGTCAGCGTCCCGGTCTTGTCGAACGCAATGGCCCGAACGCTCCCGAGCGCCTCCAGGTGCTCCCCGCCTTTGATGAGGACACCTTTGCGCGCGGCCTGGGCGATGCCGGCGAGTACCACGGACGGCGTTCCGAGCGCCAACGCGCACGGCGACGCCGCGACCAGGAGCGCCAGTCCGCGGTAAATGCTGGTGGTCCAAGGCCAGAACCCGATCAGAGGCGGGACGACGACGATCAGCAGGGCGGCGAGCAGGACGCCGGGCACGAACACGCGCTCGAACCGGTCGGTGAACCGCTGGGTCGGGGCCTTCTGCGTCTGGGCCTCTTCGACCAGGCGGACCACCCGGTCGAGTGTGCGGTCGCCGGCGGCGCGGGTGGTCACGACCTCGAGCGCCCCGGAGCCGTTCACGGTGCCGGCGAAGACCTCGTCCCCGAGGGCTTTTTCCACGGGCACGGACTCGCCGGTGATGGGGGCCTGATCGACGGCCGAACGCCCGGCGTGGACCGTCCCGTCGACGGGGATCCGCTGGGCGGGGAGAACGATCACCGTCTCGCCGACGAGCACCTGCTCGACGGGCACCTGCTGCTCCGCGCCGTGGCGCCGCACCCGGGCCATGGCCGGCGCGAGGTCCGCCAGGGCGCGGATGGCGTTCCGGGCGCGCCCGAGCGCGTAGTGTTCGAGCGCGTGAGCGAGGGAGAAGAGGAACAGCAAGAACGCGCCCTCGACCCACTCCCCCAGGAGTGCCGCGCCGACGGCGGCCAGCAGCATGAGGAGGTCGATGTCGAACCGGAACTGTCCCTTTCGCGCGGACTTCACCAGGTGCGAGATCAGGTCGAACCCGCCGAACCCGTAGGCGGCCAGGTACAGCGCGACTGCGAGCGCGTGCGAAAACCCGAGCCAGGTCTCGCCCGCCCAGGCCACCGTGAGGAGCGCACCGGAGGCGACGCTCCAGACGAACTCCTTGTTACGGGCGTACCACGTGCCGTGATCGTGACCGTGGCCCCCGGACGAGGGGGCCGGGTAGCCCAGATCCTCGAGAACCTTTTTCAACTGTTCGGCCGAGGTCCGCCTGCGCTCGAACTCGACTTGCACCCGCTGCGCCGGGATGCTGACCGACGCCCCCGTCACGCCGGGCACGGACCGCAGTGCGGCCTCGATCCCCGTCGCGGCGTCCTCCGACGTGACGGCGCGAATCGCCAGGAGGGCGTGGCCGTACTCGTCGTGAAGTTCTGCCCCGGCGGCGCGGGCCAGGCGCTCGACGTCGGCGAGGCTCATGACCGCCGGGTCGTAGTGAAGACACAGTCTCGCCGGTCCGTCGTTCTCTGTGACGACGTGACTGCGCGAAATTCCCTGCACGCCGTCGAGCCGCGACCGCAACCGGGCCACACAGGCGTCCCGCTCGTCGGGAACCTCGGGCAGGATGAGGTTCAGACTGATGCGGGTTTTGTCGCTCATTTGGGACCCTGGAGTGCCGGCCGCGGCTTCTCGTCCCGGGCTCGTTTCCCCGGGGCGTGGTTCAAGAACCAGCTCATCACTGCCATCCTCTCTTGGCGCGGGGTGCGATCACTCCGCCCGCCATCCAGTTCACGATTCGGTCGTCTTGCCGTCGAAGTGTTCGTCGTCCGCCTCGGCGTCGGAGCGGGTGGAGTGCACGACGCCGTCCCGGTGGTTCGGCGGCGAGTAGAGGGTGTAGAGCTTGAGCGGGTCGGTTCCCGTGTTGATGATGTTGTGGTTCGCCCCTGCCGGGACGAGCACCGCGAAGCCCGCCCGGATCGAGGTGCGGACGCCGTCGAGGACGGCCTCTCCGCTGCCCGCCTCGACGCGGAAGAACTGGTCGAGGGTGTGGACCTCGGCCCCGATCTCTTCCCCCGGCTTGAGCGCCATGAGGACGAGTTGGCAGTGCTTCGCCGTATAGAGCACCCGGCGGAACTCGACGTTCTCGACGGCGAGCCCCTCGATGTCTTGCACGAACCCTTTCATCGCTGCACCCCTTGGTAGTGGAAATAGACTGCCGACCCGGTCGCTCACGCTAACCCGGAACACGACCGCGTCCCAACGAATAAGGAGAAGATCGCGCCACCGTCTGGCGGGCGTCATGGAGCCGATGGCGTCGGGCCTACGCGGCGGACACGGCAGTGACCAAGGCCCTAGACACCTGTGGAACAGCCCATCGGCTTGTCGTAGTCTTGGAGGGTTGTCAGCGTCCTCTCCTTCGTTTGGGAGCCTTCGCTCACTACGGGCTTCACGGCGGCGACCCGAACGCGTGCCCCGTATTCGTCCACCTCGTACTCGTCCATCGGCTCGGCACTCCCGCCACTACGCATATCCGATGCCGGGTCGCATGTTCGGAGCAAAGGTGCCGTGGGTGAAGGCGTGATGTCTGTCTGGTTCGATGAGCGGCAGGGGGAACCGTGACACGGTTGAGCGAGTGAGGTGCCGACAGCCGAATGGCCCGAAAACGGATGAGCGTAGACTCCTGTCCCGTTCCGCCTCTCGACTCGACACAGGACGAGTACAGTCGGACTACTACGACCTGGTTTCCCAGAGGAGGCGGTACGCCCCGAAAGCCGTATTCGGTATGCCAGTATCCCCTGCGAGTGACCGCTTGGTACCTGAACAGAACCCGTTCAGCGTCGGCGATGCCCGGCGTCTGGTGCTGGAACAACTGTACCTGTCCGGAGTTTTGCATGTGTCCGGCGAACAAAGCGGGCTGGTGCGAGACGGCGGTGTGCGCAGCCACAGCCGTCAGCCCGCAGAAGCCGAGCACGAAGGTGGCCCAGCCGGCGACGAACCCGGCCCCGCGGCCGAACCCCTCGCGGACGAACACGTAGTCCCCTCCGGCGCGCGGCAGGGCGGTGGACAGTTCGGCGATCGTAAACGCCCCGGGCAGGGCCATCAGCCCGCCGACCACCCACAGGACGATCAGGGCCGTCGGGTTGCCGGTCGCCTGGAGGGTGTACCCGGAGGTGGTGAGGATGCCCGCCCCGATCATGCTCGACACGACGACGAAGTGGCCGGTCCAGTAGCCGAACTTGCGGGGCGGGAGCAGGGCAGTCGTGTGGTCGGGCATCGCTCGCTCGGGCAGGGAGGGGAATCAGTGAGCGGGGATGTAGGCGTACCCGCGGGACTGCCAGTTGATGACCGCGGACACGGCCGAGGCGGCGACCTGCACGTCCTTCCGCACCCCGCGGGCGTCCAGCCCCTTCCGGGCGAGCGACTGGCCGCAAACCTGCACCTCGACCCCAGCTTTGATCAATTTGTCGAGTAGATCGGTAGCAGGATGCGGCTGCCCGGTGGCCAGCTTGTAGGCCGCGTCGTCAAGCGCAACGGCCGTGGCGTCGCCGTGCAGCACCACCACCACCTTCGTGTTCACGCTCGGGCCGAACGCGCCGGCCAGGTTGAGGAGCGTGGCTACCCGTTCCAGTCCGGCCGGCGGCTTGGCCGCGTCCTTCACGGCCGTCACGTCGAACACCACCTTGCCGTCCTTCTGCGGCAGTTCGACGGCGTTCGGGATCTCGACCACCGCCCCGTACCCCGGCACCACCGGCGACACCGCGGCCGGCTTCTTCTCCTCCTTCTTCGGCTCGGCTTTCGGGGCGTCCTTCTTCGGCTCGTCCTTCGAGCGGGTGTAGACGACCAGGTAGTTGTCCTTGAGCAGGTCCTTCACCTCGTCCGCCTTCTCGAACCCGGCGGCGGCCACCTCCTTCTCGACCACCTCCTGCCCGGCCCGCACGTGGTTGAGCGTCCACGCCGAACTCACCCCGTGGATCCGCTTGAAGTCCACAATCACCAGCTTGCCGCCCGGCTTGATCGCCCGGCGCAGGCTGGCGAGCGTCCGCTCCGGGAACTCGAAGTGGTGGTAGGTGTCGCACACGAACGCCACGTCTACCGACCCCTTCGGCAGATCCACCGCGTCCTCGTTGCACAGCACCGGGGTGATGTTCCTCAACTTTGCCTCGCGGCTCGTCTTCTGGATGTGCTCCAGGAACTTGGCCGAGATGTCCACCGCGAACACCTGGCCCTCATCCCCGACCGCCTTGGCGAACAGCCGCGTGTGCAGCCCCGTCCCCGCCCCCACGTCGGCCACCACCATGCCCGGCTTCAGCCCGCACGCCGCCACCAGTTTCTCGCGGTGGACGTACACCTCCCGGCTCTCCCCCTCGAAGGTGTTCTTGTATTTCTCCACGTCCGGGTTCTTGAACGGGTCGTTGATCCCCGGCTTGACGCTCTTCTCCTGGGCGAACGCCGGCAGGGAGACCAACAGCAGTGCGACGACGAACAGGCGACGCATGACGGCACCTCACGAGTGCGGGGTGGGGAAGCGTTCGGCGGAAGCCTCGGCCAGCGGGACCACAGTATCCTGGTGCCGGTACAGCATCCAGTAGACCACCGGTACCAGCACGAGGGTGAACGCGGTGGACACCACCAGACCGAAGATGAGCGACCACGCCAGCCCGCTGAACACCGGGTCGAGGGTGATCGGCCACGCCCCGAGCATGGCTGCCCCGGCCGTCAGTAGGATCGGCCGGAACCGCACCGCCCCGGATTCGATGAGCGCTTCCTTCAGCGTCGCCCCGCGAGCGCGGACGTGCTGGATGAAGTCGAGCAGCAGGATGGCGTTGCGGTCGGCGATGCCGGCGAGGGCGATCATGCCGATCATTGCGGTGGCGGTGAAGTAGATCGGGTTGGCGTACCCGCCGACGGTGCTGCCGATCGACACGTTCAGCAGGTAGAAGCCCGGCATGATGCCGATGATCGTGAGCGGGATGGAGATCATCTGCACCAGCGGGATGAGGTAGCTGCCCGTCTGGTACACCATCAGGATGTAGATGAGCAGCAGTGCCCCGCCGAACGCCAACCCCAGGTCGCGGAACACGTCGAGGGTAATCTTCCATTCGCCCTCGCCGGTCCACACCACCTCCGACCCGTTCGGGGTGGGGCTGTCCTTCAGCTTGAACATCAGCCCGATGATGGCCTCGGCCGGGGTGCGGCCGGCGGTGTCGCCGAACACGTACCCGACCCGCCGCAGGTTCTTGTGGTAGATGGTCTGCTCGGCCGGGGCCTCGACGAACGTGCCCAGTTCGCCCACCTGCACGATCTCGCCCGTGCCGGTCTTCACCCCCAGGCGGGTCAGGTTCGTCAGGCTGGCCCGCTCGGCCGGCGGCAGTTGGAGCAGGATGGTGAGCGGGTTCAACTCCCGCGGCAGGTGGGCGGCCCCGGCGCGGAAGTGCTGCACGCTCCCTTCGCCGGGGGCCATCCCTTGGAGCCCCACCCGCAGCGTGTTGGCGATGTCCTCGGTGCTCACGCCGGACAGCGACGCCTTCTCCTTGTCCACCCGGAACACGTACCGCGACCGCTCCTTCTCGAACGTGTCGTCCACGTCCACCACGTCCTTTTCCTGGTTGAACAGCCCGCGGACGTGCCGCGTGTCGGTTCGCACCTCGTCGTAGCTGCGGCCGGGCTTCGGGTACACCTCGGCCACCAGCGTGCTGAGCACCGGCGGGCCGGGCGGCACCTCCACGAACTTGATGCGGGCGTTGTGCCTGTCCGCCACTTTCTTCATCTCGTCCCGCACCCGCAGCACCAGGGCGTGGCTCTGCTGTTCGCGGTCCTCCTTGGCGATCAGGTTCACCCGCAGGTCGCCGCGGTGCGGCTCCTGCCGCAGGTAGTAGTGCCGCACCATGCCGTTGAAGTCGATGGGCGAGGCGGTGCCGGCGTAGCTGATGACTTCCTTCACTTCCGGAGCCGTTCGCACGCTGTCGGCCAACTCTTTGAGCGCCGCGTCCGTCTGCTCGACGGTCGAGCCTTCGGGCAGATCGACCAGCACCTGGAACTCGTTCTTGTTGTCGAACGGGAGCATCTTGAGCGGCACGTACCCGAGGGCGGGCAGCGCCATCGACCCGAGCAACAACAGGGCGACGAAGGCGATCAGCGCCCACGCCGCCAGCCGGCTGTTCAAGAACGGCGACAGCACCGCCTTGTAGATGCGGTACGTCCACGTCTTGTGCGTCTCGACCGGGGCGTGCCCGCCCTTGCCGTACACGCCCTTCAGCACCTGGTAGCTGAGCCACGGGGTGACGGTGAACGCCACCACCATCGACATGAACATGGCCACCGGCACGTTCAGGGCCATCGGCTGCATGTACGGCCCCATCATGCCGGTGATGAACAGCATGGGCAGGAACGACACCATCACCACCAGGGTGGCGACGATGATCGGCGGGCGGACCTCGTTCACCGCCGTCAGCACGGCCTTCTTCGGCGGCTCCTTCTTCAGCCCGAAGTGGCGGAAGATGTTCTCCACGTCCACGATCGGGTCGTCCACCACCAGCCCGAGCGCCAGGATGAGGGCGAACAGGGTGACGCGGTTGATCGAGTACCCGGCCAGGTAGTTCACCAGCAGCGTCAGGGCGAAGGTGAGCGGCACGGCGGTCACGACGACGATCGCCTCCCGCCAGCCGAGGGTGAACATGACCAGCGCCGACACGATGACGATGGCGAGGCCCAACTCGCGGATGAGTTCGTCCACCTTCTCCTTGGCCGCCTCGCCGTTGTTGCGGGTGATTCGCACCTCCACGTCATGCGGGATGACGTCGGCCTTCAGTTCTTCCACCTTCGCCTCGAGCGCCTGGGCCACCGATACGGCGTTGCTCCCCTTCCGCTTGGCCACGCCCACCGTCACGGCCGGGAAGTCGCCCGCCGGGGCCTGCTCACCTGCCCCCTTCCCGAAACTGATGCGGGTGTAGTTGGCCGGCTCCTCCGGGCCGTCGGTGAAGGTGGCCACATCCCGCAGGTACACCGGCCGGCCGACGAACACGCCCACCACCAGCGTGCCGAGTTCCTGCGACGAGCCGATGAACGGCCCGCTCTCGACGTGCATCTCGCGGTTGTCGGCCCGTACCACCCCGGCCGGCAGGTTCACGTTCGCCCCGACCAGCACCCGGTTGACATCCAGCGGGGTCAGTTGCCGCGACGCCAGACGTTCCGGGTCGAGCAGCACCCGCATCTGCCGCTTCCGCCCGCCGACCACCTCCGTGCGGGCCGTGTCGGGCACGCCTTGGAGGGCCACCTCCACCTGCTCGCCCACCCGTCGCAGGGTGAAGTCGTCGGCCGTCTGGCTCCACAGGGTGACGTTCACGAACGGCACGTCGTCAATTTCGATCGGCTTCACCACCCACCCGGTCACGCCGGGCGGCACCTGATCGATACTCATGCTGATCTTGTTGTGCAGCTTGACCAGACTGTTCTCGCGGTGCTGGCCGACGTAGAAGCGGACGGTGACGATGGCCTGCCCCGGCCGGCTCATCGAGTACACGTACTCCACCCCGTCCACCTGAGAGAGC
>JANNQE010000971.1:0-2869 GCA_031441625.1 Planctomycetia bacterium | reverse complement strand
CGTGTCGGCCTGGGTGCCGAAGTCTTCCGGTGTGCCCACCAGTCCGGTGCCGAAGTGCGCCTGCCACACGCGGTTGACGAACGCCCGCGCGGTGGTGGGCGAGTCCTTCGCCGACAGCCATTTCGCAAAGCCCAGGCGGTTCGCGGGGGCGTCCTTCGGCAGTGCGTGCAAGAAGGCCGGCGTGCCCGTGCTCACCTGCTCGGCCGGCTTGAGGAAGTCGCCCCGCTTGAGCAGGTGTGTCGTCCGCGGCCGGTCCATCTCGCTCAGCACCAGTTGCGAAGTGCCCTTCGGGTGCTGCTTCCACAGGTCTTCGATCAGCGCGTTCCCGCCCTTCCACTCGGGCACGGTCGCCCGCCACACGGCGAACACGGCCGCGTCGTCCGCCTCACTCCGCTTGTCGGTCGGCTCCTTCACCCACTGCGGCAGCGGGTCGCCCTTCGGCGCGTTCGCGTCGGTGAACGAAATGCGGAAGCGGCCGAGGTTGTTCGTCTGGTTGTCGTCGCTGTTGTACCCGCCGTGGTTCTGCACCAGCTTCACCGTCACCTTCGCGTCGGCGGGCACTGCGAGCGGCGTGTCGAACACGAACACGGCCGTGCGGGGCTGGTTGCTGCGGCCGGGGCCGATGTCGTTCGTCCACGCGGTTTCGTCCTTGCCGTCGAAGGCGTATTCCACCGGCCCCATCACCCGCTTCTTGCCGGACTTGTCGTCGAACTGCTTATCCAACAGGGATTCCGGCGGGCTGGCGTCGGTGACGGCCGAAACGATCTTCGCCTTCTTGCCGCCCACCTCCACCGTGATTTCGGTCAGCCCGAAGTGCCCGTGCAGCGACCGCCCCGGCCCGCCGTGCGGCAGCGTCGGGTCGTTCAGCACTTCCAGCCGCACGGCGGTGATCGCCTTCAGCGTCGTCCTCCCGCTGAAGGCGTCGGTGTTCTTGGTGGGGGCGTACCCGGCCGCGAGGACGGAGCCGTCGTCGAGCAGGTAGTTCTTCTGCCCGCCGCTGCCGTCGAGTTCGGGCTTGTGCGGTGTCCACTTCGGCCGGGCATCGCGCAGCTTCTTCTCCCACACCCGCATCTGGTCTTTCCAGTCGGCCTTGCCGTGCCTCAGCCCGTCTTCGATCTCCTTCATCTGGCGAAAGAGGTCCGCCCGCTTGATCTGTGAATCGGCCGTGTACGCCGTCATGCTGGTTTCGTTCGCCGTGTTCAGGAAGGCGAACAGGCGGTAGTAGTCGGTGTGGGTGATCGGGTCGAACTTGTGCGTGTGGCACTGGGCGCACTGGATGGTGATGCCGAGCATCGCCTTGCCGACGGCGTCCATGCGGTCGAACATCGCCTCCATCCGGAACTGCTCCGGGTCGATCCCGCCCTCTTCGTTGATCATGCTGTTCCGCAGGAACCCGGTGGCCACCTTCTGGGCCTGTGTGGCGTTCGGCAGCAGGTCGCCGGCCAGTTGGTGCGTCAGGAACTGGTCGTAGGGCAGGTCGGCGTTGAACGCATCAATCACCCAGTCGCGGTAGAAGTGGACGAACCGCGGCTTGTCCTTCTCGTACCCGTCGCTGTCGGCGTACCGGGCGGCGTCCAGCCACAGCCGCGCCCACCGCTCGCCGTAGTGCTTGCTGGCCAGCAGTTTGTCCACCACCTTCTCGAAGGCGTCGGGCGTAGCGTCCTTCACGAACGCATCCACGTCGGCCGGCGTCGGCGGCAGGCCGATCAGGTCGAGGTACACGCGGCGAATCAGTGCCGACTTCTCCGCCGCAGGCGACGGCTTCAACCCGGTGCCTTCGAGTTTGGCTTTCACGAACAGGTCGATGGGGTGCGCGCTCGTCTTCGCCTCGCGGTTAACCGGCAGCGCGGGCCGCTTGGGGGCGACGAACGCCCAGTGCGTCGCCTTCGCCTCACCGCTCAGGGCGTCCGGCCATTTCGCCCCGGCGTCGATCCACGCCTTCAGTGCCGTCGCTTCCTTCTCGGTCAGCTTGTCGCCCTTCGGGGGCATCACCTCTTTCTCGTTCGCACTCACCACCCGCTTGTAGACCTCGCTCTCGGCGCTCTTGCTCGCGACGATGCCCGGTTTGCCGGTTTCCCCGCCGGCGAACGCCTTCGCCCGCACGTCGAGCCGCAACGCGGAGCGTGCCTTCTTTGCGTCGTGGCACTCGAAACACTTGGCCTTCAGCACCGGCAGCACGTCTTTTTCGAAGCTGACGGCCTTCGGGTCGCCGTCGGCACGGGCGACGGTCGCGAGTAGCACAACGGCGAACAGGATGGGGAGAGAGCGGGACATCGTCGGCTCCGCGGGAGGTGACGCCAATATACCGTAACCGCATGCAACCAATCCACCTGTTCGAACACTGCCCGAAGTGCGGGGCGGCAGTGACACCCGGCCCGAACCCGCTCGTGTGTGCGGCGTGCGGGTTCTGCTTCTTCTTCAACCCGACCGTGTCGGCCGCGGCGTTCGTGTTCGACGCAGACCGGCGAGTTCTTCTCGTGCGACGGGCGAAGGAGCCGGCGAAGGGGCTGTTCGGCATCCCCGGCGGGTTCATCGACTTCGGCGAGAGTGCGGAAGTGGCGGTGCGGCGGGAGATCCGGGAGGAAGTGGGAATTGAAGTGACGAAGTTGAAGTACCTGACCTCGCACCCGAACTTCTACAGCTACCGCGGCGTGACGTACCCGGTGTGCGACCTGATGTTCACGGCGACGGCGGTGAACCCCGAAGCGGTGCAAAGTTTGGACGACGTGGCCGGGTACGAGTGGCGGCGGCCGGATGAGGTGACGGAGGAGGAGTTGGCGTTCCCGTCGCTGCGGGTGGGGCTGAGGTTGTTGAGGGAGAAGTAGCATTCCTGTTCGCCGCGAGCCGTGCGAGCGCCGGAGGGCACAGG
>JANNQE010000970.1:0-5005 GCA_031441625.1 Planctomycetia bacterium | reverse complement strand
TTCACCATGTGCAGCACCGCCCCGCTCAGCCCCTCGCCGTTCAGGGCGAACATGCCCAGCACCAGCAGCCCGAGGTGCGACACGGAGCTGTACGCGGCCATCAGCTTGATGTCTTTTTGGGTGAACGCGCAGAAGGCGGCGTACACCACGCCGATCGCCCCGAGCGTGCCGAACACCGGCAGGCCGTACCGCACGGCGGAGTCGGCACACAGTGGGATGACGATGCGCAACATGCCGAGCACGCCCAGCTTGGCCAGCAGCGACGAGAGCAGCAGCGTGACCGGGGCGGGCGCTTCCGAGTAGGCACCCGGCAGCCACGTGTGGAAGGGCACGAGCGGCACCTTCACCACGAACCCGGCAATCAGGGCGAAGAACAGCCACGTCTGGGTGGCGGTGTGAGCGTCGAGGTCGGCGGTCGCGGTCGCGGCCACGTCTCGGGCCTCCTTCGCGGCCGACTGGAACGGTGCCAGGTCGGCGGCGTTCTGCTTCCGCTTGTCGTCCAGTTCCTTTTCCTTCGTCTCGACGGCCAGGGTGGCAAAGGTGGACCGCGCGAACAGCACGTCGTGCCGCATCTGCACATTGGACATCAGCCGGCTCACGTCGAACGTCACCGGCCCGCGGGCGAGCGGCTGCTTCGGGTCGACCACCGCCGTCGAGCCGTACGCAATGCCGGTGTTCGTGTACACGATGCCGATCAGCCCGACGAGCGAGAACAGGCTGCCGAGCAGGGTGTACAGGAAGAACTTGCGGGCCGCGTCCCGCTTGCCGCCGCCCACGCCCCACCCGCCGATGAGGAAGAAGGTGGGCACGAGCGTCAGCTCGAAGAACACGTAGAAGAGGAGTACGTCGAACGACACGAACGCGCCGGTGACGGCCGTCTGGAGCACAAACACCCAGGCGAAGTACCCGCCCGCCTTGTGCCTGGCCGAGTGCCGCGAGAGCAGGACGGCCACGTAGGTCATCAGGCTGGCGAGCGGCACCAGCCACACGTTCAGCCCGTCGATGCCGACGTAGAACTGCACCGCCTGCGGCGGGGTGGCGTCCGGCTTGCCCACCACGAACAGGTTCCAGCCGGTGTGGTGCGACTGCCCGCCGCCGGGGGTGTCTTCGACCGCGCTGGTGTCGCCCGGCACGCCGACCGGGTGGAAGCCGTCCGGCCCGTGCCCGTCCTTCAGGCCGCAGACGTACAGGGCGGCGAGGGCGGTCAGGTACAGGGTGAGGAGGAAGTGGGCACCGGCGAACAGGCAGGCCAGCCGGTGGGCGGGGCCGGCGCGGTCGCCGACCAGGGCGAGGGCGGCGGCGAACCCGAGCGGGGCGAACAGCACCACCAGCAGCAGCACTCGGAGGGTCGAGAGCGAATAAACCAGTTCGTAGTCCATGACATCGCCGGTGGGGTGTGTGGCTCAGCGGGAGCGGAGGACGACGACGGTGAGGAACACGGCCAGCCCGAGCACCATGCCGAGGGCGTAGAACTGCACCAGCCCGTTCTGGAGCGGACGCAGGACCGCGCCGAGGAACCGCGGGATGAAGCTGACCAGCCGGGCGAGGGCGTCGAGGAAGGCGTCGAACTGCCCGCTGCCGGCGGCGGCCGTCTCGGCCGGCAGCACCACCGCCGCCGCGTACACCTCGTCCACATACGCCTTGTTCTGGCTCAGGGCGAACAGCGGCTTGAGCGCCGCCGGCACCTTTTCCGGCCCGCCCTTGCGATACAGTACCGCGGCCACGCCGATGCCGACCACCGCCAGCAGGCTGCTCAGCCCGGCCACGCCCCAGTTGAAGTCGTGGTGCGTCACCGGCAGGTTGTTCGTCGTGTGGAAGGCGTCGTCGGCGTGGTGAATCACCGGGCTGCGGTCGAGGAAGTGGCCGAACCAGTGGGTCATCGGGTCCACCACCGCCCCGACCGCCAGCGCGCCGACGGCCAGCACCACCAGCGGCACGGTCATGGCGAGTGGCGACTCGTGCGCGTGTCCGTGCGATTCGGCCGGCACCTTCTCGGGTCCCCAGAACGTCAGGAAGTACGCGCGGAAGGTGTAGAAGGCGGTGAGCAGGGCCGTCACACACGCCCCGACGTACACGACGAAGTACACGCCGGTGTAAGTCGCGCTTCCGTGCCCGGCCTGATAGAGCGCCGTCAGAATTTGATCCTTGCTCCAGAACCCGGACAGCAGCGGGAAGCCGGCCAACGCGAGCGAGCCGATCAGGAACGTGGCGTGCGTGACCGGCATCAGCGTCCGCAGCCCGCCGAACTTCCGCATGTCGATGACGTTGCCCATCGCGTGCATCACGCTGCCGCTGCCGAGGAACAGCAGGGCCTTGAAGAAGGCGTGCGTGAACAGGTGGAAGATCGCGGCCGACACGGCGATGTTCGGGGCGACCGCCCCGCCGCACCCCAGGCCCATGAACATGAACCCGAGCTGGCTGACGGTGGAGTATGCTAGCACCCGCTTCAAGTCGTACTGGGCGAGTGCGATGAACGCGGCCAGGAAGGCGGTCAGCCCGCCGACGACCGTCACCACGATTTGCGCCGTCGGACTCAGCGCGAACAGCGGGGCGGTTCGGGCGAGCAGGTAGACGCCGGCGGTCACCATCGTGGCCGCGTGGATGAGCGCCGACACGGGCGTCGGCCCTTCCATCGCGTCGGGCAGCCACACGTACAGCGGCAGTTGGGCCGACTTCCCGACCGCCCCGCAGAAGAGCAGCAGGCAGCACAGGGTGATGTTCCCCGCCACCTCCGGCTCCTTGGAGTGTTCGAGGATGTGGTCGACCAGGGCGTCGATGTTCGTGTGATACCCACCGATCTTCCACAGCAGGAAGATGCCCAGGATCATACCCACGTCGCCCAGGCGGGTGACGAGGAACGCCTTCCGGGCGGCGGCAGCGGCGCTCGGTTTGGCGTAGTAGTACCCCACCAGCAGGTAGCTGCAAAGGCCCACCCCTTCCCACCCGGCCACCAGCAGGAAGAAGTTGTTCGCCGTGACCAGCAGGCACATGGCGAACACGAACAGGCTCATCACCGCGAAGTAGCGGGCGTACCCGCCGTCGCCCTTCATGTAGCTCGCCGAGAAGACGGCGATGAAGGTGGCGATGAACGTGACCGTACACAGCATGATGAGGGCGAGCGAGTCCAGGTGGAACGACACCGGCACCTTGATGTAGCCGGCCGCGAACCACACGCCGAAGTCGGCCTTCTCGGACAGGTGGCCGTGCCCGCCGCTGACGGAGTACAGGGCGATTCCGCTCAGCACGGCGGCGGCGGCGAACGACAGGATCGTCGGCAGGTGCGCCAGCTTCGGCACCTTCACCAGTCCGCACAGCGCGGACAGCAGGCAACCCAGCAGCGGCAGCACGACGGCGATCAACGAAAGCCCGATCGGGCTGAGCGGATCAGGCACGCGAGGACTCCGGGAACGGGGCGTCGGCCGGCTCCGGCCGACGGCCGGGCACGGGCAGCTTCGGCTCGTCCTCGACGGCCGGCACGGGCAGGGGCACCGTGTCGGTGGCGGCGGCCACGCCGGCCTCCCGCACCTGCTGCCAGTCGCCCGAGTCGAGCGTCTTGCCCCGCTTGTACAGCACCAGGAACAGGGCCATTGCCAGCCCGGCCTCGCACGCCGCCACGGTGACGACGAACAGGCCCATCGCCTGCCCGCTCAGGGTGCCGTGGAAGCGGCCGAACGCCAGCAGGTTGATGACCACCCCTTGCAGCATCAACTCCGCGCACAGGAACATGACGATCAGGTTGCGGCGGGTGAGGAACCCGACCAGCCCGAGGGCGAACAGCACGCCGCCCACGGCCAGGAAGTGCCACAAGGTAATCACGCGGCCACCTCCTTCTCTTCCCGGCGGCGGCCGGCGATGGCCACGGCCCCGATGGTCGCCACCAGCAGCAGCGTGCCGGCCATCTCCACCGCCAACAGGTGTTCGGAGTACAACACGGCCCCCAGGTTCGCCACGTTGCGGGCCGGCAGGTGGCCGTTGCCCAGGTACACCAGCAGTTCCGGCCGGAGTGCCTCGGCCGCCTTCAGCTTGTCGGCCGGAGTCTTGGCGTCGAAGATCTTGTCGTTGCTCTTCTTCAACTCGGCCGACTGTCGCACCACCTCCGCCACCCGCGGGTCGGCGCTCGTGTTGGCCAGCCGCTTCGAGACCGCCTCTTCGCCGTTCACCCCGCTCACCAGCACGTCGGTCATCAGGGTGTTCGCGTCCTCCAACTTCTGCGCCTTCTCCGCTTCGGTCAACGGCTCGGCGTCCTCGGCCGGCTTCAGCACGGCGTTCAGGTGCGTGAGGGCTTCGCTCAGCTTCGCCCGTTCGGTGGCGGTGAGGGGCGGTTCCGGCCCGTCGCCGAGGCCGTTCTCCGACGGGGCCGTCTGGTGCAGGGTGAACAGCACCAGCCCGAGGAAGGCGAACCCGGCGAGCGTACCGAGGAGCGGCTCGCGGCTGCGGTCGTTCTCGTCCGACGCGGTGCGGACGTTCGACAGCATCAGCACGAACAGGAACGTGACGATGATCGCGCCGGCGTAGATGATGATGGTCGCGGCCATCAAGAACGGGGCGGCCAGCAGCAGGAACAGCCCGCACGTGCTCAGGATGACGAACGCGAATGCGATCGCCCCGCGGGCCGGGTTCCGCTGCACTACCAGCGTGATGCCGAAGACGACGGCCCCGGCGGAGAACAGCCAGAACAGCCCGCTGCCGACCCAATCGACCCGGCTGGCGTCGGGCGTGGAGATCGGCTGCGCGAACCGGGCGATGAGAAACGCAGCCAGCACGCCGAGGCCGCACAGGACGAGCGCGACCCCGCCCAACACCCACCGACCACGGGGGCGGGGCAGGAGGAAGAACACCCCCAGCCCGCCGAGCACCGCGGCGAGGACCAGTTGCAGGATCGGGTTGGAAGCGTCGAGCGTCATTCGTGGGGTTCGGGTGGGGGAAGCACTCGTTGTAGGAGGGCGTCAAGTGCCGCGAGGGTGGCCGGCTCTCGCCGAGAGCCGGTTCGGAGTCGCTCTCGGAG
>JANNQE010000969.1:0-8395 GCA_031441625.1 Planctomycetia bacterium | reverse complement strand
GTCTACGGCACCCGCGGCACTCACGACTGTCAGCAGCAGCACGACACACAGGCTCCGCTCGAACATGGCCATTCCTCAATAAGTGGCGGTGGTGTATCTCCAGGTCGCGTTGATTTCCGAGTGTCGCCGGGGTCTGGGACCCCGGTCGGACCGGCCTCACAGAGGCCGGCGACAGGCAGGCGTCAAGGCAAGCTGAAGTCACCGCACGGGCGAAATGCGGCGGGTGACGTCACGGTCAGCCACGGCCAGTTCGGTCAGGTCCGCGACCGATGCCAGATTGCGATCGCCCGCCACATCCCGCCAGTGGCCCGAGACCGTTTTCATCCGCCCGGCGATCCCATTCAGATGAGTGTCCAGCTCGCGCCTCGACGGATCCAACCCGCCGGCGGTGCGGCGGAGGGCGGCGTAGCGAGTTTTCAGGTCGGTCAGATCGGCTGTCAGCCGGCCGACGGAGCGGTTGTAGGTGGCATACGGCGAGTACGCCAGCAGCAGAGCGTCGCACTGGGCGGACGCCTGGTCGATGGCTTCGAACAGCTCGCGGGGCACCCGCCCGCCGCCCGGCTGACCCGGCGGGCCGGCGTTCTGCGGGTCGGTCACGGCCGCCAACGACGTGGCCACGCTGTACCACGCCTGGGTCGCCCGCACGTCCACCCGCTCGGCGGTCAGTGTGTTGGTGATGTCCCCGGCGGTCGCGTTGATCGCCTGCACCCGCCGCAGCAGTTCCCGCCGGTCGAACCCGCCCCGCACGTCGTCCCGCAGGTTGTCCACGTCCGTCATCAGGTCGTCCACCCGGTTGAGAAGTCGCGTCGTCGCCCACCCCTTCGGGATGACGATGCGGAACGTGGTCTCGGCGGCGGTCAAGTCTTTCGACAGTACGTCGAGTAGCCGCCGGTACTCGCGGCCTTCCTGGGGGGTCAGCCGACCCGCACCACCGCCCGGCGGCAGTCCGGGGTCGATCGGCCGGCCGCCGGGGGAGAGGGACGCCAGCAGTTGCCGGCACTGCTCGGCGTAGAGTCGCGTGTTCGGCGCTGCCACGCGAGACTGAGCGACGGAGTGTTCGAACACGTCCAGCGTGGCGGTCAGCGCCCGGATCCCTTCGGGGTACTCCCTCGGGTAGCGGTTCGGCTCCTTCAGGATGGGCATGTACGCGGCGACCGATTTGACGAACGACCCGCCCTGGGACCGCACCCCGAGGTGCTCGTAACCGGGGAACTCGGTCGTCGCCGCTTGGGCCAGCAGTTGGGCCGTGGCCGTCAGGTGGGTCGGCAGGTCGGCCGGCGGCGGGTTGCCGGGGCGGGCGCCGCCGCCGCCACCGGCGTTCAGTTCGGCCCCGGCCCCCCTCAGGAACTCGCGGGCCGTTTTCACCCGGTCGTACTTCAGCGCTTCCAGCTTCTGCTGCCAGGTCCTCATCCCGCCCACATCGGGTTCACGGCTGAGCACCTTGTTGTACATCAGCCGAATCCAGGTGTCGTTGTTCTTCCCCACCGCGTCGAACGTCTGGTTCGACCCCAGAATCTGAGCGTGGACCTCGACCGCCGGCGTGCCCTTGTTCAGCTCCTTCACCCACACGTCGATGATGCCGCGGTCGGGATCGACGCCGGCGTACTGCAGGTACATATTCCGGACGAAATCGGCGGGGGTGACCTGTTGGGCAGTCGCCACCGCCGATGCGAGTACCAGGGCGACGACAAGGCACATGAGACGAGCGGTCATATCCGTCCTCCACCGGTGGGGTGCGTTGCAGTATAGTCCCAAGGGGCAGGCAACTAACATGCCACCTTCTCCGCCTCGTCCGGCGGCTCGGCCTCGGCCATCTTGTCCACACCCAGCCAGCGGATGAGCAGTGGGAGTGTCAGCCCCTGCCCGACGAGCGTGCCGAAGATCACCCAGAACGTGAGGAACAGGATCAGGTCGCGGTACGGGAACGGTGTCGTGCCGTCCCCCAACTTGACCGGGAGTGCCAGCGCCACGGCGAGGCTCACCACCCCCCGCATTCCCGTCCAGCCGACCACCGCCACCGCCTGCCACGGCGGGTACGGGTCGGTGTCGCGACGCATCACGCGGTCGAACCACCGCGGCAGGTACGCCCCCGGAAACACCCACAGGAAGCGGGTGGCGATCACCACACCCGTGATGGCCGCCGCCATGCCGACGAGCGATTCGAGCGTGTGCCCGTCGCTGTGCTCCGACAGCCCGTCCAGGATGACCGGCAACTGGAAGCCGATGAGGATGAAGATGACGCCGTTCAGTATGAACTCGACCATCTCCCACACGGCTCTCGCCTCGATGTACACCTCGTGCTCGAACACCTGCTCGCACCGGCTTCCCACCCACAGCCCGCACGCCACGCACGCCAGCACCCCGCTCACGTGCAGGTGCTCGGCCGGCAGGTAGACCGCATACGGCGTGAGCAGGGTGATGACGATGTTCAGCTTGGCGTCGGCCAGCTTGTGGCGGTTCAGGAAGCGGTGCAGGCGGATGACCAGCCACCCGCCGAGCAGTCCGATGCCGATGCCGCCCGCACTCACCCACAAGAATTCCAGCACACACTTCCACCACACGAACCCTTCCGCCTCAACCCCCTCGACACCCGCCGCGGCCGTCGCCAGCACCGCCCCCACCGCCAGGCGGTACGCCACCAGCGCCGTCGCGTCGTTCACCAAGCTTTCGCCTTCGAGAATTGTAGCGACAATACGGGGCACCTTGATTTGCGACGTGATCGCCGTGGCCGCAACTGCGTCGGGTGGTGACACGATCGCCCCCAGCACGAACCCGACCGTCCACGGCAGGCCGAAACAGAGGTGGCACGCCGCCGCCACGCCAACGGTGGTGAACAGCACCAGCCCGACGGCCAGCAGCGAGATCGCCCGCAACTGCTTACGGAACGCCCGCCACTCGGTGTTGAACGCGGCGGCGTACAGGAGCGGCGGTAGGAACGCGAGCAACACCATCTCGGGCGGTAACTGGTACTGCTTCAACAGGTCGGCCGGCATCCACGGTTGCAGGCTAATGAGCAGCCCGCCGACGACGAGCAGGATGGGGTACGGCAGTTTCAACCACCGCGCGACGACGCCGACGACCGTGACCACGGCCATCAGGATGATGAACGTCTCGCTCGCCGACAGGTGGAACGAACTGGCGAACACGGGAAATCCTCTCCCATACGGCGGACGGGGACGCACGACGGGCGTACAAGTACGGCACGACCTCTTGATACGACCCCCATCCTTGAACGCGGAGGTGCGACGTGCGAACCCTACTGGCGGTGGCGGCGGCGGTGCTGTTCGGCGGGGCGGCCCTGGCCGATAAGGTGGTGCTGGTGGCCGGCGGCGGCGACGGCGCGGACGGCAGTGAGGCGACGAAGGCGAAAGTGGTGCAGCCGTTCGCGGTGGACTTCGGCAGCGACGGCACGGTGTACTTCGTCGAGATGGCCAAAGGCGAGCGGTTCCGCACCGTCGACAAGGACGGGAAGCTTCACACCCTGGCTGGTAACGGGAAGCAAGGCAACGCCACCGGCGACGGCGACCCGCTGAAGGCCGAGTTCAACGGCATGCACAACCTGATTGTGAAGGGCGACACAGTCTACCTGGCCGACACGTTCAACGCGGCCGTCCGCACGTTCGACCTGAAGGCGAAGAAGTTGGTCGCGTACGCCGGCACCGGCACGAAGGGGTACGCCGACGGCCCGGCCCTGAAGGCCGAGTTCAAAGAGACCATCTGCATCGCCCTCACGCCGGACGGCAAGACGCTGTACGTGGCCGACATCGGCAACAAGCGGGTGCGGGCGATCAACACCGCATCGGGCACCGTGACCACCGTGGCCGGCACCGGCACCGCTAGCGTGCCGAAGGATGGTGAACTGGCGAACAAGCAGCCGTTGGTGGATCCGCGGGCGGTGGCGGCCGACGACAAGGGGAACGTGTACGTCCTCGAACGCGGCGGGCACGCCCTGCGGGTGATCGACAAGGACGGCAAGATTCGCACCGTGGCCGGCACCGGCAAGAAGGGCAGCGGGGGCAACGGCGGTCCGGCACTGAAGGCCGAATTGAACGGGCCGAAGTTCGTGAGCATCGACCGCGACGGCAGCGTGCTCATCGCCGACACCGAGAACCACCAGATTCGCCGCTACCTTCCCGGCAAGGAGACGGTGGAATTGGTGATGGGCACTGGCAAACTCGGCAAGGCGTTCGACGCCGACCCGCTCAAGTGCGAACTGGCCCGCCCGCACGGGGTGAGCGCCCACCCGAAGACTGGCGACCTGTACATCGCCGACAGCGACAACGGGCGGATTCTCAAGATCGAGCGGAAGTGATCCAACCGGGGAGCAGCCGTGCGGGTCATCGACACATTCCGAACGGTGATGTCGCTGGCGTACTCGCCGTGCGGTCGGTTCCTGTATTCCGCCGGGTGGCAACACGTCTCGCGGTGGGACGTGTTCAGCGGGGATGAGTTGGAGTTGTACAGGGACAGTTCGGCCACCTACCTGCTCAACGTGCAGGTGTCGCCTTCGGGCCGATGTGTCGGTTGGGAAGATTTGGCCCGGCAGCGGATCGAGTACGGAGTCACCCCAACCGCCGTCCGCTCCCGACGCCACCAGGTGCCAAAACGTATCGTGTTAAACCGACCACAGACTTGGGCATTTCAGGCGAACGATGCCCATTTCGTGCACACCGAATCTGTCGCGATCGACCGGAGTGGTAGGGTTGTTGCCTACGTCGCCGGGGCACGACTTCACTCCGCTACGCTATCGAAAGGTGGGAACGGTGGACCCCTGCTCGGCAACCGTAGGGGCGAAGGGCTCCTGAAAACACCACCCACACTCATCAGTGAGCGGCCGCCAGAGCGATTCGGTTTCGCCTCCGGCGATCTGCTTTGGTGGCACCACAACCACACCATTTTCCTGCGTGACATGGCGACTGGTCAAGTGCGACAGTTCGACCGACTGGATCGCCCGCCGCACGTCATCGCGCCAAACGGCCGCACCGGCATCGCCGCCAGTGCCCGCGAGGTGTTGCTCATTGATCTGCCGTCCGGACTCACCCGCAAGCGGTTCAACTGGGACGTGGGAACGGTGGAGGCGGTGGCCATCTCGCCAGACGGCCTGACCGCCGCCGTCGCCGGTTGGGCCGGCGGGATTGCCATCTTCGATTTGGACGAGTGACAGCTACCCACCCGTCGGCATTGCACACAACTCATCGAGCATCTTCTTCCCGAGCTTCGCGTCGGTCATGTGGATGTACGCGGCGTAGCCTTGCAGGCGGGCCAGCGTTTCGCCTTCGGGCAGCGGCTTGCCCGCCTGCAAGTTGTGAATCGCGGCGCGGATTTGTCGGCGGAGTGTGCGCGGAGTCCGCGGGGCGAGTGAGCGGTTCACCACCAGTCCCGTCACCGTTTGCCTGCGACCGTATCTGGCGAGTCGCGTCTTCTGCGGCTTGATCTTCAGGCCTTCCCCTTCGGCGATCTTCGTCACGAGTTTGATCAGCGGGTCGGGTGAAGTGTCCGGGGCATTTGCCGGCAGGCTGAACGTCAGGTCGTCGGCGTAGCGGGTGTACCGCCAGCCCATCTTGGCCGCGAGTCCCGTCAGTCGGCGGTCGAGCCGCAGGCAGAGCGCGTTCGTGAGTGCCGGGCTGGTGGGTGCGCCTTGCGGCAGGCACCGCGGGCCGAGCGAGATGAAATACTTCTTCCCTTCCAGCTCCACGATCTCCCGCGGCGACTCCGTGCAGAGGAGCGCCAGCAGCGTGCTGATCTGCTCACGATACCCGGCCCGGCGGAACACGCCCTTCACCCGCCGCCACGTGATCGTCGGGAAGAACTGCTCGATGTCCATCTTCAGCACGATGCGACTGTTGGCATGAACCGCCGCGTTCGACGCCGTACTTCGCCCGACCAGGAATCCGTGGGCCGCGCCGTGAACCGGCAGCCGCTCGACGATGTTGTGGAGCACCCACCTGTGGGCCGCCTTCAGCCGCTTCATCGGTGCCCAAATCGGCCGCTGAGTGCCGTCTCGCTTCGGGATGGTGAATCGGGTGTAGTGGATCTTCGTGGCCGCGTCGCGGTGGTAGCACAGTCCGCGGAGTTGCAGGATCGAGACGCCCAGCGCCTCGGCCAGTTGCTTCGGCGAATCGAGGTTCGGCAGCTCGTTCTCGGCCGCCCGCACCTCGCTGTTCGGCGTGTCCCACTTGTCCTCTTTCTTCTCGTCCGTCCACCACACGCCGTCGCCCAGACTCACGATGTGAGCCGTCTTGTACGCCGCCCAAGCGTCCTTGTTCAGCTTCTTCCGCTCGGCCGACTCCTGCTTCAACTCCTTCTTGTAGCGGTCCTTCTCGCGGTCGCTCATCTCGTCCGCGTCCCGCCGCTCGACGAGGTAGCCACGCTCCTTCAACTGGCCGTCGATGAACGCGCGGACCCCGCCCGCCTGGGTGATCTGCTGCCACAACGCGGCCGGGCTCGAAACGGTGGACATGGTCACAATCCGGGAGGGGGTCGCGGGTGTCACTCAGGGATGGCGTCGAGGTAGCCTTGGGCGTCGAGTTCGGCCAGGCGGGTGAAGTACGTCGTGCGGGCGTCGGTCTCGCTGTTGAATTTGAGCGTCTGCAACCGCATCGGCTGCCCGGCCGTACCCCAGCGTAGTCTCAGCTTCGACCGCTCCAGGCTCAGTTGCACCACATCCTCGGTGGCACCATCGCGGCGGGTGAACGCCCGCGTCTCGAACACCACCGCGTCGTCGTGCTTCGCCTTCTGCGTCTCCTTCTCGGCGTAAGCCAGTCGGAGCGCGATGAGATGCACGCACGGCCCGCCCTTGATCCCTTCCTTGCGGAACTGGGTGCAGGTGCAGCCGACACGCTTCACCGTGCCCTCGTCGGCGAGCAGCATCTGCGGGCGGTACTCCCGCTTGTCTTCCGTCACCGTCACCTGTCCGATCAGTTCTAATCCCTCGCGGGCGATGCGGTTCTCGCTCTCGACCTTCACCGCCCCGCGGCGGGTGAGCAGGTCGTGGGCCGCCTTCTCGCGGGTGTTGCGGAACTGCAACCGCGGCAGGTCGATCTTCGCTTCCGTCACCGGCCGCAGACGGTAGACACCGTGAGCGATGTCGTGCATCAGTTGCCCGTGCTGGCAACCGAGTTGTAACGCCTCGGTGAGCGCCGGCCCTTTCAACCCGGTCTGTTTGCCGATGTCGTCGCGGGTGGCGGCGAACACGTCGGCGGCCAGGTGCTTCACCACCTTCGCCACCTCGGACGTGTCTTGCGTCTTCCGCGGCAGCAGCAGGTCGAAGCCTAACGCCGACGACCAGTTGGCCGCCGTGAACCCGGTCATGCCGAGTGTCAACGTCATGTCACCGGCGCGAAGCACCCAGAACGACGGCAGTCCGCTGCCGAGCAGGTACACGTCCACGCTCTCGACGAACGGCAGCATCCGCTTGATGGTCATCAGCCGCCGCCGGCCCCACACCCGCACCACGCTCGCCCGCCGCCCCTTGAACACCTCGCCGGTGGTGTCGAACACCGACTCCCACGGTTCGAGCACGATCTTGGGTTGTTGCGCGGGCGTCAGCTCGAACCGCAACCCGCGCCGCTTGCCCTTGCGGTCGCCGTGCATCCGCAGGTGCCGCAGCGTGTTGTAAAGGTCCATCGGGGCGAGCCGCACGTGGTCGAACGGCAGCGTCGCGGCCGACTGAACTTGCAGGAAACCCCGCAGCCACGAGTCCGGAATGCGGATCGACTTTTCCAGCACCTCCCTCCCCTGCTCCGTCGCCACCGCCACGCTCTCGGTGCCGACCTTCAGGTTCGTCTTGCGGTAGTCCCGCATCTGCTGCACGCCGGCGTAGAGGGCGTCCGAGAAGTCGATGTTCGTCGTCCCGCACTTCGTCTCGCCGACCTCGTCGAACGCGCTCCGGCCGAACGACAGGCAGGCGTAAGTGGACTCGTCTTTGGCGAACACCTCGAACAGCACGCGATCCGGGTGGACCGTGACGACCGGATCGAGGATGCAGAACATGAGCGGGTCGTTGCGGAGCATCCACCCGAAGTACGCCTGCTGCGCCTGCCAGATGCTCGCGCTCGCCGTCTCCTTCTTCAGCCGCAGGTACGCCAGATATTGGGTGCGGTCCTTCGGCTGGTAGCGGTAGTCGGACCCCACCACTCCGTACAGCGCGGACAGCGCTTCGCGGAAGCGGAGGGGCGTCTTGATGTGCGCGTCGAACCGCACGGCCGGGCGATCGAGGTCGCCGAACAGTTCGAGCGTGGACGCGCCGCCACGGGTGGCGAGGCGGCTACTCCCGCCGTAGCTCAGGTGGGCGGGCGTCGCGGCCAGGTCGGGTGTCGGGTCAGTGTCGGCCATGTGTCACCGCCATGGGTTGGGCGAACGGCGCGACGTGAGTCCGCCGGTGTGATTCGAAACC
>JANNQE010000968.1:0-4860 GCA_031441625.1 Planctomycetia bacterium | reverse complement strand
CTCCGAGAGCGGTTGTCGGCACCCGCTCTCGGAGAGAGCGGACCACCCTAAACGGCCGCCACGACCGCGTCGCCCACCTGCACGGTCGTCGCGGTGCCGCCCACGTCCTTCGTGCGCGACGTGTCGGTCTTCAGCACGGCGGCCACCGCGGCCCGCACGGCGTCCGCGCTCGCCTTCAACTCCAGGTGATCCAGCATCAGCGCCCCGCTCAGCACCGCCGCGAGCGGGTTGGCGATGCCTTGCCCGGCGATGTCTGGGGCGCTCCCGTGCACCGGCTCGAACATGCTCGGGAACTGCTTCGTCGGGTTGATGTTCGCGCTGCTGGCCAGCCCGATGCTGCCGGCCACCGCCGCGCTCAGGTCGGTCAGGATGTCGCCGAACAGGTTGCTCGCCACCACCACGTCGAACGCCTCCGGCTTCCGCACGAAGTCCATCGCCGCCGCGTCCACCAGCAGGCTGTGCGACTGCACGTCCGGGAAGTCCTTCCGCACCGCCTCGTAGGCCGCGTCCCACAGCGTCATGCCGTACAGCAGGGCGTTCGATTTGGTGATGCTGGTGAGCTTCTTCCGCGGCCGCTTGCGTGCCCCCTCGAACGCCGCGCGGATGATCCGCTCACACCCGGCGCGGGTGAACACGCTCGTCTGCACCGCCACTTCCTTGTCGGTGTCGGGGTACAGTTTACCGCCGACGGGGGCATACTCGCCTTCGGTGTTCTCGCGGTAGACCATCATGTCGATGCTGCCGGGTGCTTTGCCCACCAGCGGGCACGGCACGCCGTCGAACAGGTACGCCGGCCGCAGGTTCACGTACTGGTCGAACCGCCGGCGCATGGGCAGCAGCAGGTGGTGAACCGGGATCGTGTCGGGGATGCTCGGGTCGCCGACCGCGCCGAACAGAATGGCGTCGTGCTTCGCCAGCGTGTCCCACCCGTCGGCCGGCAGGATGTGCCCGTGCTTCTTGTAAAACTCCGACCCCCACGGTAAATGGGTGAGCCGGAGGGCGTGCCCGCGGTCGTGCTTGGCCACCGCCGCTTCGACGGCCCGCACCGCCTGGGCGATGACCTCCGGCCCGATGCCGTCCCCGCCGAGTACCGCAATCGTGTGTGTCGCCATGTCAGCCCCTGCCCGGTTTAACCAGTCTGAGAGAGTTACGCAGTTCGCCCGACCGGCACGACCGTTGTGCCTGTTGCCGCACGCACGCCGCCACCGTACACCGGGCGGATTCCGCGGCGACCGGGCGGCAGGCCGGGTGAGTTCCGGGGTAAACTTTACATACTGAACAGGCCGATGGCTCTGACGACTCGGAACCCGATGCGATGACCACCCCCCGCCGATGGCTGACCGCCCTCCGCCGCCCGCTCGCGGTGCTGGCCGGGTGCGCGCTCGTCGGCCTCGCCGGGTGTGCCAACGACCGCGACGCCCGGCTGTCGCAGTTGAGCAAAGGGCGGGCCCATGACCCGCTGCTGGGCGAGAAGATTCCGCCGCCGAACGTGCCGACCGGCCGCGAACAGTACGGGTCGAAGGACGGCCGCGACCCGCTGCTGAGGGCCGAGGCCACCGGCCGCGACGGGGCGAACGAACCGCTCCGCATCCCCGACCGCCGTCCGGTCGCCCTGTCGACCGGACGTGATCTGACGTTGGGCACGACCGCGACGGCCGACCAACTGACGGCCGAGTTGCAACAGATCGGGGCGAAGGTGTACGGCCCGACCCGCACGGAGACGGGCAGCTACGAGGCGCGGGTGATGGTGCCGAGCGGCCCGAGCGGGGCCACGAGCGGGTACGTCGGCGGCGGGGCCACGCCGACGGCCGCGCTGCGGGATGCGTATGACCAGGTCCGCGCCGGCTGGCGGTAAGAGTGGCCCACTCGCTCCGCGAGTGGGGTGTTCGTCACTCCACCGATAACAGAATCCTCTCCGCCGCCGCTTCCATCGCCTCCAGTTCTGCTTCGCGGCCAGCCTGTGAACTCATCGTCACCGACCCTTCAAAAAACACCTTGACCACGATCCGTTTCTCGGCACACCATGTCAACGACATGGCCGAAAACAGCGGTTGGCCCTGCGGCCCGGCCTCCACCGCTGTGAAGTGGTAGTAGCGGTGCCCGGCAGTGTTCGTGCCGTTCCGGTGGCGGGGGGCGCGGACCACCGGCGGGCCGCCCTCGGTGCCCCGTCGGAACTCGGTGGTCATGCTTTCAAAATCCGCCTCCGACTTGTCCCGCAGGGTGGTGAGGACACTGCAGTACATGCGGGGATAGGTGCGGAAGAACGACGCCTCACCCCGCCCGCCAATGGGTGGCACCTCCTTCCATTCCGGTGATGGCATAGTGACGCGGAAGCCGTCCGCCGGTGACCGGTAGTTCCATTCGGTGTCGGGAGTCGAGACGACCTGAACGGCAGTGCCCACCCGGATCAACCCGACTCCGAACGCCAGGTGCAGCAGGGCGAACAGCAGGCCGACCACCAGCCGGGCCACGCCCGTCCCGCCGTCGCGTCGGGTGCTAAGGGCGACGACTGCGAGCACCACCGCCAAGAGGCCGAGGCCGACCCGTATGCAGCCCGAACAGATGAACGTCGCCGACCGCTCCCAGTCGACCAGCTTCAGGGTGATTTCGGGCATGACGAAGGCCAGCAGGCCGAGGCCGAGGGCAATGTTCGCACACCTCCGCGACCGCGGCCCGTGACGTACCCCGCGGACGAGGAAGACCACGGGCAGGATGGCGTACAGCCCGATGACGATCAGGCGGAGAAGAATGGTCGAGCCGTCCATTCGCGCGAGTCCCGGGGGTGGGGTCGGAGAGCCATCGGGTCAGCGACTTCGATACGCCGGCGGGTGTGCAATGTCACCCCTCGCGTTCGCCAGGTGCTCGAGCGGAGCACGGAGACGGCGGCGACGCGCGCCTGACCGAATGAATGGACGTGCTGGGGGCACGCCGCCGGTGGTGTTGGGATCTCCGGCCTGCCGCGTCCGCTATGATGACAGCACGCGAGGGGCCGCGATGCGACCGACCCGATCACTCCTGTTCCTCGTCCCGCTACTGGCCGTGCTGGTGGCGGCTGCGCCGCGGGCCGACCAGTCGGCCGACGCTCTCACCCGCGCCGGCAACGCGGCCGTCGCCCGCGGCGAGTACGACCGGGCCGACGACTGGTACACCGCCGCCGAGGAGCGGACGACCGACCCCGGCCTGGTGGCGTTCAACAAGGCGAACGCCCTGTTCCACCGCGAGCGGTTCGACGCGGCCGAGAAGCACTACACCCGCGCGCTCGACGACGCCGACGCCCCGCCCGCCCGCCGCGCCGCCGCCCTGTACAACCGCGGGGTGTGCCTGCTCAAGCAGGGCGGCATCGACAAACTGCGTGCGGCCATCAACAGCTTCACCCGCTGCCTCGCCCTCCCGCCCGACGACCAACCGCTGGCCGCCGACGCGCGGCACAACCTGGAAGTGGCGAAAGTGCTGTGGATGGCCGCGTGTGCGAAGGAGGTGAAGAATCCACTGCCGAACGACCCGCCGCCGGACGCCCCGCCCGACCCGCGGCCGGAACGCCCCACCCCGCAGACGTTCGACCCGTTCGACCAACAGGACAAGCTGCCCGGCGACCGCAACGCACAGGCCGGCACGCCGGAGGCGACCCGCGGCGGGGCGAAGGGCGGCACGCCCCGCGCGACCGACCAGCAGACGCCCGGCAAGGGCATTGCCCCGGTGGTGCTGCCCCGCGAGGACAAGTTGCCCGACCTCAGCCCGCAGCAGGTGCGGGAGTATTTGGAAGCGCTGGCGGCACGGGTGGCGCGGGAGCGCCGCGACACCGCCGCCCTCACCGCCCCGCCCGAGCGCCCGAGCGTGAAGGACTGGTGATGCCGCACACGTTCGCCGTCTTGCTCGCGCTCATGTCCGCCGCCCAGCCGTCCGCCCGCGCGGACGACATCCCCGTCATCGAGCGGCCGGGCGACCACTTCTACGGGGCCATCTCGGCGCGGAAGTCGGTGCAGGTGCGGTGGCAACTGACCCCGGCGGCGGTGCCGTTCGGCGAGTCGCTCACCCTCACGCTGGTCGTGTCGAACGTCGTCAACCCTGACGACCTCACCCGCCCGCCGCTGCTCGACTTCGCCAAGTTCCGCGACCTGTTTTCGTCCGTCGAAGACCTGCCGTCCGACCCGACGGCGGGCGACGAGGTGACGTTCAGCTACCGCGTCACACCGCGGAATGAGGGGGCGTTTCACATCCCGGAGCTGACGTACTGCTCGTACCAGCCGCTCGCCCCGACCGGCTCCCGCACCCTCACCACGCACGCCGCGAAGGTGCCGTTCGCCGTCACCAAGCCGGCCGTCACGCGGTCGCCCCCGCTGGTCGGCCCGCCGGAGTTCTTCGGCGTACGGTCCGACGGCGCGTTCACACGTAGCGGCGCGCCGGGCTGGTGGGTGTGGGTGGTGCTGTTCGCGGGCGGGGCGTTGGCGGCGGGTGTGTGGGTGTTGACGTGGCGGCGGCTGTACCCGGACGCGGCCCGGCTGGCCGCGATTCGCCGACACCGCGCGGTGCGGATCGCCCTCGACCGCCTGCGGCGACCTCACGTGTCGGCCGACGGCATCGCCGTGACGCTGCGGAACTACCTGATCGCCCGGTGGGGGCTGGCGTTCACGGCGCAAACGCCGGCGGAGGTGGCAACGGGGTTGGCCGAAGTGGGCGTGCCGCCCGAGCGGGCGGCGGAGGCGGAGGGGGTGTTGCGGGCGTGCGACGGGGCGCGGTTCGCCGCCGCCACTGACAACCCGGTGTCAGCGGCGGCGGTGGCGGCGATGGTCGAGCGGTGGGAGGGCGTTTCGTAGCCGCGAGCCGCAGGCGAGCGCGTCCAACCGCGACGCGCTCGCCTGC
>JANNQE010000967.1:0-11233 GCA_031441625.1 Planctomycetia bacterium | reverse complement strand
CCGCCCCGCCGGGCCCACCACCCGGGGCCCCACGCGGGGCCCCTTCACCCCCAACCCCACCACTAACCCCCCCCCATTCGGCGGGGGGTTTAAACCGCGCGGGGCTCTTTCCCCCCCCCGCGAAGATCGTCTCGTACTGGTACACTCCTACGGCTTCCCGGAGCTTCGTCATGACCCGCGACGACCAACTCACCGACCTCTTGGTGGCGTGGGACGACGCCCTCGCCGCCGGCCGGCCCGTCACCCCGCAGACCCTCTGCCGCGCCCACCCCGACCTGCTCGACCCGTTCGTCCGCCTGCTCCGGCAACTCGGCCACATCAACCGGGTGTTCGACGCCCCGCCGGCCGACCCGCACGAGGACGTGGAGCAGATCGATGCCGGGCGGTTCAAACCGCTGTCGTTCCACGCCGCCGGCGGGCTGGGGGTGGTGGCCGTGGCGCAGGATCGGGAGCTGAACCGGACGGTCGCGCTGAAGGTGATGAGGCAGTTCGCCGCCCTCGACCCGGCCGCCCGCCGGCGGTTCCAGTACGAGGCCGAAGTGACCGGCAAGCTCGAACACCCCGGCGTCGCCCCGGTGTACGGGGCCGGGGAAGACCCCGCCGGCCGGCCGTACTACGCCATGCGGTTCATCCGCGGCAACACCCTCGCCGACGCCGTCCGCGACTACCACGCCTCGACCGCCGACCCGACCGCCCGGCGGCTGGAGTTCACCCGCCTCCTGCGGTGCTTCGCGTCGGTCTGCCAGACGGTCGCTTACGCCCACGCCCGCGGGGTGCTGCACCGCGACATCAAGCCGGGCAACATCATGCTCGGGGGGTACGGCGAGACGCTGGTGGTGGACTGGGGACTCGCGCGAGAAATGCGGAATGCGGAGCGGGGAACGCGGAATGAAGACATCGATTCCAGCGCTGACGGTGGTTCCATTCCGCACTCCGCACTCCGCACTCCGCATTTGGGCCAAGACCCGACCCGCACGGGGGCGGCCAAGGGCACCCCGGCGTACATGGCCCCGGAGCAAGCCCGCGGGGATTGGGACCACGTCGGCCCGACGGCGGACGTGTACGCCCTCGGTGCCACCCTCTACGCGGTGCTGGCCGGCCGGTCGCCGTACACCGGGGAGACGGCTGAGGCGGTGATGCGGGCGGTGAAGGCCGGCCCGCCGCTGCCGGTGGGGCAGGCGAACCCGACAACCCCGAAGCCGCTGGCGGCGGTGTGCGCGAAGGCGATGGCCCGCGACCCGGCCGACCGCTACCCGTCGGCGCAGGAAGTGGCCGCCGACGTGGAGCGGTGGCTGGCCGACGAGCCGGTCACGGCCTACCGCGACCCGCTGTTCACCCGCGTGCGGCGGTGGGTGAAGCGGAACCGCACCCCGGCGGCGGCGGCGGCGGCGGCCGTGCTGGTGGTGGCTGTCGCGTTGGCGGTGGTGGTGCCGCTGCTGGCCGCCAAGAACCGCGAACTGACGCAGCAGAAGGAAGCCCTACAGAAGGCCTACGGCGAGCTGGAACAGTCGCACGCGGCGCGGCGGACAGACTTCAGCGATGCCGACGCCGGCCTGCGGGCGGTGATGGACAGCGTGTTCGCCCGCGCCGCCGTCGCCGAAGACCCGCTCACCCGCCGCTTCCGCCGGCAGGCGCTGGACAAGTACCGCGAGTACCTGACGGCGTTCACCGCCCGCAACGCCGCCCGCGACGACGTGCGGCTGGAAGTGGCGCTGGCGTGGTTGAAGGCCGGCGAAGTGGACGCGATCGTCGGCAAGGTGGACGAAGCGGTTGCCGCGTTCGCCGAAGCGGAGAAGCGGTTCGCCGTCCTCAAGGCGGAAACGCCGGCCGACCGTGACATCCAGTTTGGGTGGGCGTGCGCGATGGCCCACCGGGGCGGCGCGCTGAACCTGAAAGGCCGGTTCGGCGAGGCCCGCCCGCTCCTCGTCGCCGCCCGCGACACGTTCGCCACTCTCGCACGGGACCCGACCCCGCTCCGCATCACGGGGTACACGTCCGTCGAAGGGGTGCTCGAAGACTCGCCCCGCATGCGGCTGGTCGAGGCGACGCTCGAACTGGCCCGCGTGCAGGACAAGGCCGACACCGCCAAGCGAGCGGGCACCCTTCTTCCGACTGATGAGACGGCGTACCGCACCGGGCTGAAGGCGGCGCTGGACGCCCTGAACGGTGGCAAGCCGCTCCCGCCCAATGCCCCGGTGATGAGCAAACTCCGCGAGTTCGCCCTGCGGCTCGAACTGGCCACCACCGATTCCGCCCCCGCGGCGGCCGACGACTTGCGGCGGCTGCTGGTCGACCTCGACTCGCTCGTCAAGGAGTACCCGCTCCTGGTCGAGTTGCAACACCTCCAGTACGGCGCAAAGCGGCTACTCACCCAGGCGGAGCTGGCGACTCTGCCACCCCGCGATGCGAAAGTGCGACTGTTCGAGTTGGAAATCCTCGCGGAGACGATGGTGAAAGCCGACCACGGGGTGGATCATCTGGGCCTGAAGGACGATGCGGAACTGGCACTCGCCGAGGCGCGGTGCGACCTGGCCGAGTACCCGCACGAGAACGCCCCGCACCTGGTGAAGGTGCGGCTGGAGCAGGCCGTGAAGATTCTCGGCGACCTGGCCGCCCGCGAGCGGCTGATGCCCGACACGCGGCTCCGCGCGATCCTGCTCTGCGTCCGCCTCGGGCAACTGGGCAGCCTCGACCGTGAACACCGGGCCGTCGCCGAGAAGGCCTACGAGACCGGCCTCAAGCTGGTCGCCCCGCTCCGCGCGGCCAACGCCGACAACGCCGATCTGCTCCCCATCGAACTCATGCTGAACCTCGGCTGGGCGGGGATGCGGGCCGGACAACAGTTGCCGCTCGGCCAACCGCTGACGGACGCGCGGGCTCAGCTCGCGGCGCTGCGGAAGGCCGGCCCGGACGACGACATGATCGCCCTGGCCGACGTGATGCTGGCGACGTTCGAGGCGCTGGAGTTGGCGCTGGAGGCGCGGAAGCCGGCGGATGCCGAGGAGCGCATCCGGTTCGCCCAGGGGCGGTTGACCGAGGGCGAGAAACTCGGCATTCCGCCGCCGCTGGTCGATAGCCAGCGGCTCAGTCTGGACGTGATGCAGGCACTGTTCTTGGCGCAGCAAGCGGAAACACTCGTCACCTCCGACCCCGCCGCCGCGATCCGAAAGTACGACGAGGCGCTCCGCATGATCCGCGACCGGCTGGCCAAACCGATCCGTTCCGACCCCGCTCACGACGAAAAGCTGAAACCGCTCATCGCCTACACCCGCGACCGCGCCACCCGCATGGCGGAGGTGATCGAAGGCCTGCGTGCCGTGGCCGAGAAGGCAAAATAGCAGAAAGTTGGCACCGCCCGCCCGCTGCCGGGTGTCGCCGTCGCTCAGTGGGGTGCGAGCGAACGTTTGCCGCTCGCTCTTCCCCACCCTCGACCCGAAACTCGCCATGAGCCGCTCCGACTTCGACTTCAGCCATGATGACGACGCCCCTCGCCTCCGCGCCCGCCGGGTGCGGGAGCAACCGCCCCTGGTGGAGATCACCGGCGCGGACGTGTGGACGGCCATCAAGAGCGGGGTCGGGATGGCCTTCTACATCGGCATCGCGGCCGGGGTCGTGGCCGCCCTGACCGGCGACGACAGCGAGACGAGTGCCGACGGCCGCTACCTGTCCACCCTCGTCCTCTGCGTGGTGGCGCTGCCGCTGGTGTGGGTGCCGCTGGCACTCGCCGCGCGGGCCACGTCCCGCCGGAAGGACTTTCTCGCCGGCCTGCTCCGGTTCTTCGCCACACTGTTCGTGGTGGCCTACGTCCTGTGCGGGATCGCAGTCGTCGGCATGGTGCTCTTGGTCCGCCTGTCGAAACTGGGCGGGTGAGCCGGCGGCATGAACCCCGCATCGAACAACATGTCCCTTGTGAGAACCGGACACTCTGGGAGGCCGCCCGTGAAAGTCATCGTCAAACCCGAGTTGCTCGTCCTGGTGCCGGAAACGGCGGAGGAGACGACGGCCTTGGGGGAATGGAAAGCCGGCCGTGAAGGGTATGTGCTCGGACTGGTGGCGAACGCCGGGGCGGGGGCGACGGTGCGGTTCCTCGGCCCGCGGGCGGACGTCTGCCGCGAGCCGATCAACGTGACCAGCCGGCACCCGGACCCGCAGGTGCAGTTGATCGGCAACCTGGCCGAGACGCCGTTCGAACTGGACGGCGAGCGGTACGCCTCCGTGGAAGGGTTCTGGCAGGCGCTCAAGTTCGAGTCCGAGTCGGATCGACGGCGGGTGGGCGGCTTGAGCAGGAGCGAGGCCAAGCGTGCCGGGTACGCCGTCGAATACGGGGCGACCGTGACCTGCCGCGGGCAGGCCGTGCCGGTCGGCACCTGGGCGCACTGGCAGCTCATGGCGGCGGCCTGTGCCGCCAAGTTCGAGCAGTGCTACGAGGCCCGCTCGGCGCTCATCGCCACCGGCGAACGGCCGTTGATCCACAAGGTCCGCAAGGACAGCAAGACCATCCCCGGCGCGATCATGGCCGAGATCTGGATGCGAATCCGGGCCAAGTACGCGAAGTCGGCGGACGTGGATGAGGACCAAGACCCCGAGGGGTGACCGCACCCAGATCATCTCGTGGCTTTCTGCGAGGCAGAGGTCGGCCTTGTTCGCAACCCCCGATGGATCGGGAGTTCTGACGGAGGTGGCGGGTGGGGGGTCTGTGCGTGGCGGGTGGCAATCTTGGCACCCTTGCTCGCTCGCCACACACTCCGGATCGGCCCTGGTGAGGGCTTTGCACCCTTCCTCCGCCCCGGCGATCGGGGTAAGATCACGGTCGACACCCGGAGTGCCGCTCGTGCTCAACTCGTCCACCGTTCACATCCAGGCCGCACTGGACAAGTTCCTGGCCGGCGACCCGGCGGCGAAGGCCGAGCTCGTCAACCGCGCCGGCGAACGGCTGATGGTCCTCGCCCGCAAACTGCTCCGCGGGTTCGGGTCCAGGCCGGACGAGACCGCCGCCGTCGTCTCGGAGTCGTACCTGAAGCTGCACAAGGCGCTGGACCAGGTGCGGCCGACGACGGTGCGGCAGTTCTTAGCCCTCGCCTCACTCCAGATGCGGCGGGTGCTCATCGATCTGGTGCGGGCGTCCCGCCGCCGCGGCGTGGTGGTGAACGAGGGGAGCGAGCAGTTCGACCATCCCGACGGGTCCGGCGACGGGACCGATTGGGCGACTCTGGTGATCGACCTGTACGACGCCATCGACACCCTCGACGACGAGTTGAAGGAGGTGGTGATGCTCCACTACTTCCAGGGGCTGTCCCAGGCTGAAGTGGGGGAAATGGTCGGCGTCCACGAGGACACGGTGAAGCGGCGGTGGGCGAAGGCGCGGCTGGCCCTTGCCGGCAAGCTGGCCGGACTCGACCCGGCCGCGGATTGATCGGAGGACATTTCCCGACAGCCGCCGGCCCACGACTCGCGGGCGGGTGTCAGATCCCTGTCGCAAATCGATGAATTCTGGCCGGAGCCTGCCCCCTCGCACGGCGTTCGTTCGCTCAGCAGGTGTCCGGGACCAATCTCCGGATCATCGTGTGAGGAGAACGGCAACAATTTCGAGGTGCATCATGGCCAGTCACTTGGTCCTCCGGCAGGCGGTCGTGGTCGTCAGTCTCGCGCTCGGTGGCTGTCAAGGCAGCAAACCGACGGACGCGACGGTTCAGGATGTGGAAGTCGAACTGAGGAACCAACTCGCTCCTCCGGGTGCGTACGTGTCGGTCATGATCGGTCAGCGGACCGTCAAACTCTCCCACCCGGCCATGCGCGTGACGCGGGTGACCATCAGTCTGAAGGGGGAGCTGGTCATCACGTCGGTGGGTCTGCGGGACGGCGGCGAGAAGACCGATACGATCCCGCTCACTGACGAAGAGGCGACGCGCGTGCGGGAGTTGAAATCGGTCACGTTCGCCCTCGGTGGGGACAGGGTACACACGGAGCAGATCCCGGTCGCCGGGGCGAAGAAGAACCCCTGAACCTTGCGAATGTGGCCGGTTGGAGACACCACGATCCCCGATGAGGCACGCGACCATGAATGACCAGGGCAGCGCGGCCGATGCGGTGCGGGTTCGGTTGGCCGGCCCGGATGATATCCGCGGGTGGTCCGGCGGCGAGGTCGTGGTGCCAGAAACGTTCGACCCGGGGACCGGTCGGCCCGTCCCCGGCGGACTGCACTGCGAGCACGTCTTCGGTCCGGTTGGCGACCGGGGGCGGGTCCATGGACACCGCTCCGGGCACATCGAACTCGCGGCCCCGGTGGTGCATTTCTGGTTCGTCGGCCGCACGAACTTGCTGGGTACGCTCCTCGATATGCGGGCGAACGACCTGCGGAAGATCGTCTACCACCAGGCCCGCGTCGTCACCGACCCCGGTGGCACCCCGCTCGAACGCCGGTCGCTCCTCACCGATGAGAGCTACGACCAAGCTCTCTCTCTATGGGGATGCGTTCCGGGCCGAGACGGGCGCCGTGGCCATTCGGGAACTCCTCAGGTCCCTCGATCTCATTCGCCTGTCGGCTGACCTGCGCGAGCAACTCAGCGCCAAGGTAAAGCGCGTCGGGACTGGGTCATCGAAGGTGCGGCGACTGACGGAGCGCGTGAAGGTCGTCGAGTCACTGCGGGATTCCGGCAACCGGCCCGAGTGGCTGGTGCTGGACTGCGTCTCGGTACTTCCACCCGCGCGCCGCCGGGGCGCGAACCGCCGGGCCGATGGCGACCTGGACCAGTTCTACATCCGAATCATCAACCGTAACCAGCGGCTCCGCAAATTGACCGGCCTCAACGCCCCGGAGGTCATCCTGCGGAACGAGCGCCGGATGTTGCAACAAGCGGTGGACGCCCTGTTCGACAACGGCCGCTGCCGGCGCCCCGTGTGCGACCATGCCGACCGGAGGATCCGGTCACTGACCTACCGGTTGCAGGTCGGCCCCGGTCGGTTGCGTGGCCCACTCGCCGGCAAGCGGGTCGATTACTCGGCCCGTTCGGTCGCCGTCCCCGGCCCGGAACTGGAACTGCACCAGTGCGGGTTGCCGCTGGAGATGGCCCTCGAACTGTACCGTCCCTTTGTCCTGGGTTGGCTGATCGACAACGGCAGTGCGGAGGTCCGCGAACGGGCCAGGGAACTGGCTTACGAGTTCCGACCGGACGCCGAGCCACCCCCGAACTGGCCGTCGGCAAGCGGGCGACTGAAGGAGTTGGGGACAGTGGTGTGGACCGCTCTCGTAGAGGTGGTGAAGGGTCGCCTCGTGCTGCTGAGCCGGAGTCCGGTCATCGATCGGGCGCGACTCCAGGCGTTCGAGCCGGTGCTGACCGAGGGGAAGGCCGTCCGCGTCCACCCGCTCGTGTGTGGGTCGATGGGCCTGGATTTCGACGGCGACCAGGTGGCCGTGTACTTGCCGCTTTCGATTGAGGCCCAGGTCGAAGCGTCGGTGCTGATGACGCCCGTAACCAACCTCTTCAGCCCCGCGAACGGCAACCCGATCGTCGCGCCGTCGCGGGACATCGTCCTGGGGTGCTACTACCTGACCGCGAACCGTGGTGCCGAAAACGAGGCGGTCGACGCCGGCGACGGGATGGCTTTTCACAGCCCCGCGGAACTCTTCCACGCCCACGCCGAGGGCAAACTCGGGTTGCACGCGCACATTCAGGTGCGACTCCCGATCGAGAAGAAGTTGATCTCGGAGGTCAAGAACGAGAAGGGCACCCCGCGGGCCGAAGAGGTCCGGCGGAAGCCGAACGGGCGGGTGAGAACCACCGTCGGGCGGGTGATCTTCAACGACATCCTGCACCCCCAAATGGCGTTCTACGACCTGCCTTTAGGCAGCAAGTATCTGGGTCGGGTCATCGCGGACTGCTACCAGTTGCTCGGCGGCCGCGAAACCGTGGAACTTCTGGACCGGATCAAAACGCTCGGCTTCCGGGAAACCACCCGGAGCGGGCTGTCGCTCGCGACGAGCGACCTGATCACCCCGGAGGGCAAGGCGACCGTTCTCCTTGAATCGGACAAGCAGGTGCAGAGATGGAACAGATACGAAGAGCGGGGATTAATTGGTCCGACCGAGCGGTACAACAAGGTCATCGACACCTGGATTGACGCACGTGACCAGGTCAGCAAGCGGTTGATCCTCGGACTCCAGAACGAACGCCGGCCGGATCCGGTGAGCGGAAAGATGGTCCCGTACCTCAACCCGCTGTGGTTGATGGCCCAGTCCGGTGCCAGCTGCGGTGTCGAGCAGATCCGAAAACTCGCTGGCATGCACGGGCTGGTGGCCTCTCCGAGCGGGATCATCCAGGAGTTGCCGATCAAGGGCAACTATCGGGAGGGGTTCACGGCGCTTGAATACTGGACTTTTGTTCCCACCGTCCGCATCGCGATGCGGAACGAGTTGCTCAAGCCCTTCGATACGACCGATCTGACCCGCCGGCTGATCGACCTCACCGGCGATGTCGTCGTCACCATGCACGACTGCGGCACCCAGGAGGGCGTCACGAAGGGGATCAGTTACAAAGGCGACGCGATCGACCGATCTCTCGCCGAAGCCCTCCGGGGGCGGGTGGCGCGTCGCACTCTGACCTCGGCCTACGACGGTTCGGTGGTCGTGCTCGAAAACGGACTGATCACCGACGACGTGGCCCGCCGGATCGAGCGACTGGGCATCGACAAATTCCAGGTGCGCAGCCCCATGACTTGTCGGGCGCCGTCCGGGGTATGCCGGATGTGTTACGGGGCGGACCCGACGACCGGCAGACTCGTCGAGGAGGGTACAGCCGTCGGGCTTCTCGCCGCACAGTCCCTCTGCGCGCCGGCCGCCGACCTGGTTCTGCGCAAGTTTCGGTACGGGAGTGGCGGGCCGCGTGCGACCTACGAGAGTGATTCCAAGACAAGAAGGGGTGGGGTGGTCCGGTTTGAGAACCTCCGGGTGGCGACCAACGACGCGGGCGAGCGGGTCGCCATGGTCTCGGGCTACGGGGCGGTAGAGATCCTGCGCAACCAGCGAGACCCGAGGGCGAGCGAAACTCACCCGGTACCGCACGGCGGCGTCCTGCTGGTCTCGGATGGGGAAGAGGTCGCATCCGGCACGCTCCTGTGTCGCTGGGATCCGAATCACGCCCAGGTGTTGTCGGAAGCTGCCGGTCGGGTGGAGTTCCGCCAAATGGTCGAAGGGCAGACCGTTCGCGTGTCAAGCGACCCGTCCCGCGGAGGCTGGCAACTGCGCATCACCGAACACCGGGGCGACCTGAACCCACACATCGTCATTCGCAACATCACGGGACGGGTCGCCGTCTGCTACTACTTGCACGAAAACACGCTACTCGATGTCCATGACGGCCAGGAAGTCACAGTCGGGACGGTGCTGGCCCGAACGCCGCTCGAGTACCGCCGGGGCCGGAACTTCGACACGGGCGGGTTCCCGCGACTCCGAGAAGTCCTCGAAGCGCGGCGCCCCCGCTGGGTCACGGTACTCGCCAGAGTGTCCGGCATCGTCCAACTGGGTGCGGTGGAGCACGGGGCCCGCGTGATCCACGTCCAACCGACCGACGGCGCCGGGGCGCCGGTGGGCGGCCCGGTCGAGCACCGGGTCCCGAGGGGACAACAACTCCTCGTCTCGACCGGAGAGCGCGTCGAACAGGGTGCCCCGCTCGTTCCCGGCGACCCCGCGCCGCAGGACATCCTCCAGATTCTTGGTCTCGACGCGGTGCGGAACCACCTGTTGGATGAAATCGTGAGGATCTATCGCGCCCAGCGGATGGACCTCGACGACCGGCACATCGAGGTGATCATTGCCCGGATGCTTCGCACGGTGCGGGTCGATTCGCCAGGCAACACTGACCTGTTACCAGGCACGTCGGTGGACGTCTCCGAGGTGCAGCGGGCCAACGCGCGGCTCGGGGACCAGGTCCGGATTGAGGACGCCGGGGATTCCGAGTTCGCAGTCGGGGCGGTCGTCGGCCGGCGGGACTTTGAACAGACAGCGGCGCGGCTCGAAGCGGTTCGCCAACGGCCACCAACTGCGGGTCCCCCGGTGCGCGCCTCCATGACGCCCGAGTTGATGGGCATCACCGACGCTGCTGCTCAACCGGAGAGTTTCCTCGCGCCGGGACCTTCGCGGGATATCGCCCGGGTGCTCGCCGGCGCCGCGCTGGGGGGTCAGGTTGATTCGATGGCCGGCTTCAAGCAGAACGCCATCCTGGGTAGCCTGGTCCCGGCCGGTACCGGGTGGCCGGGCCACCGGGGAGCCGAGATCCGCGGAGCGCTGCCCCCGGTCGCCCCGCCGAAGAAGACCGCGGACGGGCTGTTCCCGCACGACCGATTGAGGCCGGCGCACGTCCGCGCCCGACTCGCACAGGTGATCGCGCTCGGTCACTCGCGCGAGCACCTGAGCATCGGTCCGGATGGGACCGTGACGACGGACGGAGCGGAGTGAGCCGTACTTCATTCGACGCTAAACCGATTCACTTGGGGGCTCGGATGAGCGACCTGAACGCGCTGCTGGCCGGGATCGTGGCGGACCCACTGGCGGAGACGCGGTGGCTGGTCCTGGCCGACTGGCTGGAGGAGCACGACGACCCCCGCCGGGCCGAGTTGCTGCGCCTCCACCGCCGATTGCTGGCGACCTGTTGCGACCCGGACGCGCACCCGGAGCGGATCGAATGGCACGCTCGGATAATGGAATTGTTACGGTCGGGCGTCGAACCGTGCGTGCCGCGGCACACGCTGGCGCTACCCGACGGCGTCGAGATGGTTGGCGTGTTCGTACCGCCGGGGTCGTTCCGCATGGGCAGCCCGGAGACCGAGTCGGGTCGGCAGGACGACGAGGCAGCACGCGTGGTCACGCTGACGCGGGGGTTCTTCGTCGGCGTTCACCCGGTGACGCAGGCTCAGTGGGTCTCGGTGCTTGAAGAGAACCCGAGCAACGTCGCGGGCGAGACGTCGCCCGTCGAGAATGTGAGTTGGGACGACGCTTCGTTGTTCTGTCGGGAGGTGTCACGGGCGCTCGGGCACGTGGTTCGGTTGCCGACGGAGGCGGAGTGGGAGTACGCGGCACGAGCAGGGACAACGACATCGTTCTATACTCCGCACGGCCCTCCCTGAGACATTTCGGCCAGGCCGTTGTACACTTTCCGCATGAGCCGTTTCCAGCGGCCACACTTGCGGAGGGCCACGGATGGCTTGGCTTCGGATCACCCTCACCGACGCGGAACAGGGG
>JANNQE010000966.1:0-12240 GCA_031441625.1 Planctomycetia bacterium | reverse complement strand
GCTGCGCGGGATTGGCACCGAGTCGGTCTGCTCGTCGGCAATGTCTTCGGGCAATTCGAGGTGCACCGCGCCGGGCTTTATGCCAAAATCCACAGGCACACCCGCCGCTTCTGCTGTGGACTGTGCGGAGCTATTGGCGGCCTGTTCGTTCCCTACCGGGGAGTTCGGCGGGCCCCTGCTCAGGTGTCGTAATTCCCGTCCCACGGTGGGTAGAACAACAACACGGACGGCACCATCAGCACCCGCTCTGCGAACTCCGGACCGTCCTCCGGTTTGGACACTTCGATCAGCCCGAACGTGCCACCGTCGATCTCAACTCGGAACAACTCGATCTCGATGTCCGCGAACTCGACCGGGCCGATGGAGGCCACCATCTCATCCAGCTTGGCTGAGGCCAGTTCGCAGACCCCCCGCTCGCCGTCGGCGGTCGTGCCAGCGAACCAGTGGTCGGTGCCCAAGTGCTTGCCCCAGCCGTCGAACATGTGCAGGACCGTATACCACCGCTTGTGCGGTCGCCAGTCCGCCGGGGGCGGTTGCGGCATCGTCGAGAACGACGCCGTGACCTGGCCCCAAAACTGGTTGTCGTCCACATCAAGGGAGTAGAACCCCATGCACGACGAGTAATTACCTCCCTTGCGGGAGACACGGATTCGTTGGGGGATCGCCACCCGGAAGACCCTCCGCCGCCAAACTTGTAATTCTCCCGACCGACGATGCGCGTTCGGCCAGACCGACCGGTCAACCTCACCCGCAAACTACTTGTTGCGGTGGGTATCCGCATACGAAATCGGCCGGGGTTGCCCCCGGCCGAGTGTGCCGCATTCGTTCGCCTACACCTTGTCCACCTGCCAGTATTCCAGTTCCAGCGGGGTCTGGCGGCCGAGCACCGTCACCTTGACCGTCACCTTCGGCGTCTCGCCGGCTTCCTTCGGCAGTTGGATTTGCGTCACCTCGCCCTCGAAGTTGGCGAACGCCCCGTCGCGGATCCGCACCTTGTCGCCCACCTCGTAGTCCAACTTCAGCTTGATCGGCTTGTTCGGCTTCGGCCCGCCCTTGCCGTCGTCGTCCCCCTGCATGCCGTACATCATCGACTGCACGTCCCGCTCGGACATGGGGGCCGGCTCCTTGCCCGGCCCGGTGCTGCCGACGAAGTCGCCCACCCCGGACGTGTCGCGGAAGAGGGCTTGCAAGTCGGGCGTCCACTCCACCTCGGCCATCAGGTAGCCGGGGAACTTCTTCTTCGCCTTCACCACCCGCTTCTCTTTCGTCACCTTCTGGCCGTTCTTCGTCTCCGTCACCTTCTTCACCTCGGTGATCCGCTCCACCGGGATGACGATCTGTCCGAAGAACTCCTCCAGCCCGTCGATCTTAATCATCCGCTCGATGGCCGCCTTGATCGACTCCTCGCGGGCACTGGCCACCTTCACGACGTACCACTTCTTTTTGCTCGGCTCGGGCGGCGGTTCGGCGGGCGTGTCCGCGACGGCGGCAGGGGCGTCGATCTCCGGGGCGTCGGGTTCGGCCTCGACCTCGACCTCTGCCTCCGTGTCGTCCTCGGCGTGGGCAACGGCGGCATCGACGACCGGGGTGTCTTCGGCCGGCGGGGTCGGTTCGTCGGCGGTGTCGGGCGTCGGTTCGTCGCTCATGGGGGCGGACTCGTGCGTGTGTGTTTCGGGTGAACCGGCGGCGTGAGCCGATCGGGTTCGTTCACCCGAGCGGCTCACGCCGCCGGTTCACCACTCAGGGGCGTCCGTTACCACGGGAGTTTGCCGTTGGTGGCCGCGTCGGCGGCGGACTTCGCCTTGTTGGGCAGCACGCCGATGAATTCGAGGCTGAGCAGCCAACTCCAGAAGGTGTCGATGACCAACAGGAAGCCGGTGAGCAGGGCGAGGAAGACGAGCACCACCAGGGTGTCTTTGATCAACTGCTTCCGCGTCGTCCAGGACACCTTGTTCATCTCGGCTTCGGTGGCGATGAGGAAGTCGCCGAACGTGGGCACGTTCACCGCCCGCCACGCCCCCCACACGGTGAGGAGGACGATCAGCAGGGGGAGGGTCAGGTCCGCGACCGGCACCAGCGGCAGCACCTTGTCGGTGAACGGCACGCGGTAGTCGAGGGGTAGGGACTCGGCCTGTTGTGTGTCGGTCGTGCTGGCGGGCGCGGCCGGGTCGGCGGCGGCGGTGCGGGCGACCGTTTCGGTCGGCTTCTTCTTGCCGTCGAACAGTTTGGCGGTGTGCAGAGACCACGCGCCGGTGACGCCGAGCATGAGGACGCCGAACATGGTCAGCCGGCGGACGAGCAGGCCCTGACTCCGCTTGTGGCTGTGGAACCCGGCCCACCCCTGCTCGTCGATCATCCGGCACCAGCCGGTGCCGGTGCGGGTGGTGAGCAGGCGGAACACGCCGAACCCGCCGCCGGCCAGCACCACCGCGGCCAGCACCATGCCGGTGACATCTTTGAAGTTGGCGGCGAAGGCGGCGGCGATGAAGGCGGTGGCGACCACGACGGCGACGGTCAGGATGATTCCGCCGCTCACGCCGGGGGCCGGGTTGCGGCCGGCGAGGAAGCCGCCGACGAACACCCCGGCCGCGGCGAGCGCCAGGTACACGCACACGCGGACCACGCCCAGGTACGGGGTGGTGTCGGGCACGGCGGCGGCGGACAGGCCGGCGGCGACGAACCCGGCCAACACGAGGAGCGCGCCGAGCAGCGAGCCGACGAGGAGCGACGGGGCCGACCCGGAGGCGGTCGGAACGGGCGGGGCGGGTTCGGCGGCGGCGGTGGACATTCGCGGGGAGTCCTTAGCGGCGGTCACTTGTCAGCAGTCATCGGTCACGAGTCATCAGACACCTGTCACCGACGTGGGTGCCGGATGACTCGTGACCGATGACGGAGTCCAGAAACACCAAGACGGCCGGGGCGAGCCGACCGTCTGACCGGGCGGCGCGGGCCAGCCGGGCGGGGCGTGTTTTGGTCGGCGGAGCAGGTGCGTCAGGAATCGAACCTGAAACCTGCGGTTTTGGAGACCGCTGCTCTACCAATTGAGCTACGCACCTTTGTTGTAGTCAGCAGTCATTGGCCGTCAGTCACTCGCCACCCGCCCACCCCGAAGAGGACGCCGACCGTCCAGAATCTCGCGGTCCGAGCCGATGACGAATGACTACTGACTCATGACTCCCCACTACTTCTTCTTCCCGGCTTCCACGTTGTCGGCGAGGATCTTGGTCACCACGCCCGAGCCGACGGTGCGGCCACCCTCGCGGATGGCGAACCGCAGGCCGATGTCCATGGCCACCGGCATCCCGTCCATCAGGTTCACCACCACGTTCACGTTGTCGCCGGGCATGCACATCTCGACCCCGGTGGGCAGGATGATGCTCCCGGTCACGTCGGTGGTGCGGAAGTAGAACTGCGGCTTGTACCCGCTGAAGAATGGGGTGTGCCGCCCGCCTTCGTCCTTACTCAGGACGTAGATGCTGGCCTCGAAGTTGTTGTGCGGGGTGATGCTGCCCGGCTTGGCGATCACCTGGCCCCGCTCGATGCCCGTGCGGTCGATGCCCCGCAGGAGCGCGCCCACGTTGTCGCCGGCGATGGCGCTCTCGAGCGTCTTCTGGAACATCTCCAGGCCGGTGATGGTGGTCTCGATCTTGTCCTTGCGGAGGCCGAGGACTTCCACCTTGTCGCCGACCTTGGCCGTGCCCCGCTCCACCCGCCCGGTGGCCACGGTGCCCCGCCCTTCGATGCTGAACACGTCTTCCACGCTCATCAGGAACGGCTTGTCTTCCGCCCGCTCCGGCATCGGGATGAAGCTGTCCAGGGCGGCGATCAGTTCGTCGATGCTCTTCGAGCCGGGGCCGTCGTTGTTGCTGGGGTTCTCGAGCGCGTCCTTCGACTGCCCGCGGATGATCGGGGTGGTGTCGCCGGGGAACTCGTACTTGCTCAGCAGTTCGCGGATTTCCAGTTCCACCAGCTCGAGCAGTTCCGGGTCGTCCACCGTATCGCACTTGTTCATGTACACGACGATGTGCGGCACGCCCACCTGGCGGGCGAGGAGCACGTGCTCGCGGGTCTGCGGCATGGGGCCGTCGTTGGCCGCCACCACCAGGATCGCCCCGTCCATCTGGGCGGCACCGGTGATCATGTTCTTGATGAAGTCGGCGTGCCCGGGGCAGTCGATGTGCGCGTAGTGCCGTTCCGGCGACTCGTACTCGACGTGCGAGACGGCGATGGTGACGGTCTTGTTCGCGTCCCGAACCGTACCGCCCTTGGTGATCTCGGCGTAGCTCTTCACACTGGTGTTGAACTTGAACCCCTGGCGGGCGACGATCGCCGCCGTCAGGGTGCTCTTGCCGTGGTCGATGTGACCGATGGTGCCGACGTTCAGGTGCGGCTTGGTCCGTTTGAATTCGCCCTTAGCCATCGTACTCTCCGCTCTCTCCGGGTGTGGAGTGTGGTGTGTTCTGGTGGTGTCCGGGACCGAACCGCCCGTCGTGTGAGCCGCGTGGCGGGTACACCCCGCCGGCGGACAGAGCTGCTGGTGGGGCTTGAACCCACGACCTCCTCATTACCAATGAGGTGCTCTACCACTGAGCTACAGCAGCGATCATTCCTGCCCCAACCGTCCGGCCGGTGGTCGCACCGGACGGACTGTGATACTCCGCCGACCGCAGACCGACCAGAGCGGGCGATGGGATTTGAACCCACGACATTCTGCTTGGAAGGCAGAAGCTCTACCGCTGAGCTACACCCGCTTGTCTGGGAGTTCGGGGTGCTGAACGGGGAATGCGGAATGAAAATCAGCGAGCGGCAGTCTCGGACCATCATTCCGCATTCCACATCCCGCATTCGAGAGTGGGTAGAGAGGGATTCGAACCCCCGTATCCCGAAGGAGGCAGATTTACAGTCTGCTGCGTTTGACCACTCCGCCATCTACCCGATTGTCTGGTCACCGCCGGTCGCCCCGCCCCTTTCCCACCAGAGCCAGCGGTGGGAATCGAACCCACGACCGACGGTTTACAAAACCGTAGCTCTACCAACTGAGCTACGCTGGCGGGTTGTCCCGCATGGGAGAGTAAACATTAGGCGCGGCCGGTACCCGCTTCAAGGCGAAATTCGGCGAACCCCGTGGTCCACTCGCTCCGCGAGTGGTTCGGACCCGCTCGCGGAGCGAGCAGAGCACTTCAACAGGGACACTCTCCTCCCGCCGCAGGTTCAACCCGTATCTTACCGCCGTCCCCACCGGGCGCGCGCTCATGACCCTCACCTGTCCGTGCTGCCGGGCCGCGAACACCGCCGACATGTGCCGGCGGTGTAAGGCTGATCTGTCGCTGCTCGCGGCGGTGGAAACCGCCCGCGACCATCACGTCACGCTCGCCCGCCGGTTCGCCGCCGAGTTGCGACACGCGGACGCGCTCGCGCACCTCGACCGCGCCGCCGCCCTCCGCCCCGGTGATGATGTGGCCCGACTGCGCGCGACGCTGCTACTGCTCGACGGCCGATTCGCCGACGCCCTCGCCGCGTATCATGCCACGGTATGAACGAAACCGTGCTCATTGTGGACGACGAAGACGGCGTCCGCCGCACCTTCCACGACTGGCTCACCGGCCTGCCGGACGTGCGGGTGTTCGCCGCGGCTGACGCCGAAGCCGCCCTGCTCATCGCCAACGAACACGAGATCGACCTGGCCGTGCTCGACTGGAACCTGGGCAGCGGGTCGGACGGCCTACGCCTGCTGGAAGACCTCGTGGACTTCCAGCCCGACATCGTCGCCATTCTCGTGACCGGCTTTGCCAATCAAGCGACCCCGCTTGACGCCCTGCGGATGGGCGTGCGGGATTACCTGGACAAGAACCAGGACTTGAACCGCGAGACGTTCCTGGCGGCGGTGCGGCGGCAGTTGGATCGCGTCATCCCGTTGAAGCGGCAGCGGGAGTTGAACCGCACGCTCGCCGAGTTCCGCGACGCGGTGGAGAAAATCCTCCCGCTCGTCCGCGGGTCGGCCGCCCTGAACGACCCGGTGCCGCTGCCCACCGCCGTCCACTCCCTCTTCCGCTTCCTGCTCGACACGACGGGCGCGGCCGACGGCGCGCTGGTCGTGCGGCACGCCCCGCCCGACGGCCCCGACACGTTCGCCGCTTACGGTGCGGACGGCCGCCGGTTGGACATCGGCGCGGCAGTCTTCTCGCGGTCGCTCGCCTCGTGCCTGGTCAGCCTGCAAGAGCCGAGCGTGATGACCGACTTCTCGCCCGACTCACTCGGCGGGATGGAACTGATGCCGTTCGAGAGGGATCGCACGTCGGTGCTGGCGGCGGCGCTGCCGGTCGGCGGGTCGGCACAAGTGGTGCTGGAACTGTTCGACAAGCCGCTGTTCACCGACGCCGACAAGAGGCTGGTGTCCGCGACCTCTGACATCGCCGCCGAGTTGCTACGGCAGGCGCTCGCCGAGCGGCAAACGAGCCGGCTGTTGTTCGACGCGGTCGCCGCCGCACTCAAAGCCACCGACTCGGTGGCGGGAACGCTCACCACCCCGCCGCCGGCCGGCGCGCGGGCGAACCCGCCGCCCGACCTGCTGGAGAAGCTGAAGCGCGGGCTGGCCAGCGATGTGACCGACGCCGACACCGGCTTTCGGCTGCTGGAAGCGGTACGCGAACTGGCCGTGCGGCACGGCCAGCCGGCCGTGGACCACTGCCTGCGGGTGGTGCAGAGCGTGAAGAAACTGCTCGACGACACTCAAGGATGACGGCTGGCCGTCTTCGCTCCCGATGACCGAACCGACCGTGTTCGACGAGATCTTCGCCCTGCTCACCCCGGATCGGGTGCTCCGCGACCCGCGCGCGACCGGCGACGGGGTGGCGGTTGCGGTCATCGACTCGGGCGTCGAGCGGGCCATCCTGGAGAAGCGGTTCGCCGACCGCGGCACGCCCATCCACCCCATCGAAGGGGCCGTCTTCCGCCCGAACCTTCCCCCCCTGCCCTACGACGGGCACCAGTCGTCGCCGCACGGCACCACCGTGGCGGACATCATCCTGACCGTCGCCCCGAAAGTGACGCTCTTCTCGGCCGACGTGTTCGGCCCGCAAGGCACATGTGAAGTCGAAACGGTGGTGGCGGCGATCCGCCACGCCATCGACGTGTGGAACGTGAAGGTGATCAACCTGTCGCTCGGCGTGCCCGAACACAAGCTGCAACAGGCCCCGCGGCGGATGCTCCTGCAACGCGCCATCGAGGACGCCTACTTCCGCGACGTGCTGGTGTTCGCCGCCGCCCACAACGAGCACCCCGTCACCCGCAGCTACCCGTCGATGTTCGCCCCGCCGCTCATCTCGGTGGACAAAGGCGTGTTCGACGACCCGTTGCGGTTCGCGTATGTGCTCCGCGAGCAGATCGAGTTTCAGGCGCACAGCCGCGGCTACCTGGGGCCGTTCAGCCGCGAGCCGGCCACCAGTTGGGCCACCCCGCACCTGGCCGCCATCGCCGCCCGCGTGCTGTCCCTCAAGCCCGACCTGAAGCCGTTCGAGATCAAGACGATCCTGTACTGGCTGTTCCAGGCCGGGGCGAAGTCCGCCGGCGCGACGTGAGTCCGCCGGTTCTGACACACACCGGCGGACGCACGTCGCGCCGTTCGCCGCACATTCCTGGATAACTTCCACCCCCACCGGGCATAGTGTGGTGTCATGAGCCACCTGCTCGCCCGATTGCGGTCCGCGTTCACCCCGGCCGTGCAGACGCCGGATGTCGAACTGCTCACCCGCTTCCTCGACCGCAACGACCAGGACGCCTTCGCCGAACTCGTCCGCCGGTACGGGCCGGTGGTGCTGGGCGTGTGCCGCCGCACGCTCGGCGACGGCCCGGACGCGGAGGACGCCTATCAAGCGGTGTTTCTGGTGCTGGCGAAGCGGGCAGCCACGGTGCGGGGCATCGGGCGCGTGGGCGGCTGGCTGCATGGGGTCGCCACGCTCACGGCGAAGAAGGCTCGAGCGCGACGGGCGAAGCGGCGGCAGCGCGAACAGGCGGGCGGGCTGCTCGCCGACGTGCCGGCCATTGACAACCCGGTGTCAGCGGACCTGACCGCGGTGATCGACGACGAACTGGCCGCCATCCCCGAGAAGTACCGCACGGCGGTGGTGCTGTGCGAGCTGCGGCAACTGACCCTCGATCAAGCCGCGGCCGAACTCGGCGTGCCCCGCGGCACCATCGCCAGCCGACTGGCCCGCGGACGGGAGGCGCTCGGCAAACGGCTGCTCCGCCGCGGGCTGTTCTCGGTCATCCCTCCGGTTCTTTCCTTCGAATCGCCGCCGGTCGATCTGACCCCGGCGGCCGAATCCCTTTCTCGCGAGGTCTTGCGAACCATGACCGTGTCGAAACACCGCTGGCTGCCATTGGCCGTGCTGCCGCTGATCGCCGTCTCCGCCGGGTTGCTCGCCGCCGACCCGCCCAAGCCGACCGCCCCGCCGCCGAAGGCGGAAGAGAAGCAGAAACGAAACGCCACCGTCGAGCGTGTGAAGTTGGTCGGCATCGGCGGGCTGCTGGAACAGCAGGCGGTACGTAAGGAGATGAGATTGACTAAGGAGCAGCAAGAGAAGTTGACGGAAGCGAAGGCCGAGGTGCGGAAGCAACTCAAGGTAATTCAGGCAGCCACCGACAGGCTGCGTGGCAAGGAGGATATCGCGAAGTACCTCAACTCCAACGAACAGTACACGGACGTACTCGCAGCACACGACCTCACCGTCGGCAAGCTGCTGACACCCGAGCAGCTTTACCGACTTAAGCAAATTCAACTCCAACGTGAGGGGCCGACCGCGCTTCTCAGCCGATACGCGGTGAGGGAACTGGGCTACACCCCGGAACAAGAAGACAATCTGGCAGAGGCTATGAAACCACTGCTCAAGCCGAAGCTGATGGACGTTGTGCCACAAGCCCTGGCGGTGTCCGACTCGCCCGAACGGGGGTTGATCATCCAGCAACTTTCTGCAACCCTCGACGCCGTGCGCGAGGACGCCATAAAGTGCCTCACCGCCGAGCAGAAGGCGAAGTGGAAGGAAATGATCGGGGAGGAGGTGGCAACGGCAATTCTCGTGGTCGCATCCCCAGAAAGTTTCGCTTGGGCAGCCGTGATGAGTGGGAAGTGATTGTGGCTTCACCCCGCCGACAGTTCCTCAACTCGGCTGACGATCTCGGCCGCGAGGTTCGCTCGCGGCACTTTCGTGTACTCGACCGCCCCGACGAGAGCCCATTCGCCGGCCCCGTCGAGCGTGTTCGCGCTCATCAGGTCGGCGTTTGACTGGAGCCGCGAGCGCTCGGCGATCTGCTGTAGCTCCGCTTCACTCACCCCCACTTCGAGTTTGAACTTCACCAGCACGCCCCGGAAGCCCCACTCGGTTCGCACCTTGTCCACCAGCTTCGGGGCCGGTGTCAGACGGATCCACACTTCCGGGTGCGAACTCTTCACCTTCCCGGCGGATACGTCCGTGAGCGGGGGCAGAGTGGACCCGTCGAACGCGGGGGCGGAGAACACCCCGCCGACGTGGTAATCACTGACCGCCGCCGAGTGGATGACGGCATCATGCTTCCTGTTTGGGATCTCTTCGGCCATCAGCGCCGCCAACTCCTCAAACGTGTAGTAGGCCCGCAAGGTGAGGCCCGCAGCCGGTGGAAGCGCATCAGGGTATGAGGTGAGCAACGTCACCGTGTGCCCGCGGCGGGCGGCCTCGGCGGAGATGTTCGCCCCGGTGCGGCCGGTGAAGATGTTCGTGATGCACCGCACGCGGTCGATCATGGTGCGGGTGTTCCCGGCGGTGACGAGGATGTTCATGGCTGCGTGCGCGTCCTCACGTCCACTTCGGGGTCAATCGGCGTGCCGTCACACAGGTGGGCGGCCAGCATGTCGGCGAAGAACGGTGCGGTGAGCGAACCCTTGCTGCCCAGCCCGTTGAAGACCGCCAAGTTGAGAATCGTCGGGTGCCAGCCGATCACCGGCTTCCGCCCGGTCACGATGGGCCGCACGCCGGCAACGTGCCCGACCACCTCGAACGGCAGGCGGACCAGTTCGTGCAGCTTGGCTGTCAATTCCGCACGGCCGGCTTCGGTCGGCTCGTCGTCCAGGCGGTCCCACGAGTACGTCGCCCCGAAGTGGTATTCGTCGACGGGAGCGCGGGCGCGAGCCACCAGCCGCCGCGGTTGATCGCCCGCGGTTCGTTCATCCCCGGAATGTGAACGGTCAGAATCTCCCCTTTCGCCGGGCGGAACGCGAGCGGGAACGCCCCGCCACTGACATGCCCCTGACACAGCACCGTCGTCGGTCCCGTTCGCCCGTCCCACTCGCCGCGCTCGTTCATCCCGTGTGCCCGAAACCACTCCCGCGAGGCATTCAGGTACTCGGGCACGTCGAGCTGCGCCGCCGTCGGCATGAGGACCGCACCGAAAGGCTGTGGCACGGCCTCTCCAGACAGCGGCGGATCGACGGCCGACACCAGCCCGGCGAACTCGCTCCGCTCGAACGCCACTCGCTCCGCGTCAGAAGTCATGATCCGCACGATGGGCCGCGGGTGAAAGAACCGTCGCCCGGTGGTCGCTTCCACCTCCCGATAGAACTGCTCGGCATACGGCCGCAATTCGTGCCACCGCCACGACACCGCCGGCTTCTTGCCCGTGATCGGCGTGAGCAGACCGGCGGCCACGCGGGAGGCGGTGGTCGGCGGTTCGCGGTCGATCAGCCGCACCGTCCGCCCGCGGCGGACGAGCGCCCACGCGAGCGCCGTGCCCGCCAATCCCGCCCCGACGATGGTGACATCGGCGGACAAATGTTTACCCGGCGGCTCACGCCGCTCGGCTCGCCTGTGGTGTCATGCGGATTCTACGCCCCGGCGCGAGGGTGTTTCGTGTCCTACGCTTCGGTCACCACCAAGTTCGCCCGAACGCCGACGGTGTGCGCGATGTACCTGTTCTGCCCGCGGTGCAACACACAACACCTCGCCAGCTCGCGGTGCGCGCGGTGCAGCAGCCGCCTGCTGTCGCCCGGCGAGGCGTCGGACCTGCTGCCCACCCAACACGCCATCGCCCCGCTGCCCCCGCCCACGATGCCGGGGTTCGGCGGGCGGATCGTCGTCGGCTCGCTCGTCGCCCTCGGCTTCCATTTGGCCCTGTGGGAGTGGGCGTTCGCCGCCGCCGGCCTCGTCGGCGTCACCGAAATCGACTGGCACTTGTGGCTCGGGCTGGCACTGCGGCTGGTGGGCACGCTCGTCGGTGGGGTGCTGGCCGGGGCCGGCCGGCCGCGGTCGTTCTCGACCGGGGCGTTCGTGGGTGCGGTGTCGGCCGTCGCGTGGCTGGCCGTCGACGCCTACCCGCTCATGACTTTCGACGTGGCTCGGCTGGTGGCGGCCGGGGTCCTGGTGGCGGTCGGCGGGTGTGTGGCGGTGGTCGGCGGGTTCGTTTGGCCGCCGCCGGTGGAGGTGAGGCCGCCGGAGAGTTCGCGGAACAGCTCGCTGTTCAAACTGAGAACGTCGGACGGGAAGCGGCGGGGCAAGCCGGTCGCGTGGGTGCGGGTGCTGATCGCCGCCGCCGTCGCGGTCTCGGGCGTGCTCGCCGCCGACCTCATTCGGCACGGGCTGGCGAAGATGCCGCAGGGCGTGTTCAACAACGTGCAGATGACCACGCGGTCGGACGCCATCATCGCCGCGTTCATCGCCATCGTCGGCGGGGTGGTGGCGGGGGCGACGACCGCCCGCGGGTGGCGGCAGGGGGCGATCAGCGGGCTGGCGGCAGGACTCGTGGTGATGTCGATCAGCGCGACCATGACCGACGGCCCGCCGCTGCCGGTGCAGTTCGTGATGGACTGTTGCGGGCTGGAATCGCCAGGGGCCGGGGTGGCCGTCGCCGGCGTGGCGCTGTTCGCGGTCGTCTCCCTCGGCGGCTGGTTCGGCGGGCAACTGTTCCCGGTGCTGCGGCGGAAGCCGCGGCTGGGCGGGTAGTGGTCCACTCGCGGAGCGAGTGGAACAGACCGAAACGAAAAACCCCCGCGGATGGCCGCGGGGGTGGAGTGGAGCGGAGGAGAGTCGAACTCCCGACCTCTGCAATGCGAATGCAGCGCTCTACCAACTGAGCTACCGCCCCGAGTCGAATCACTCTAGATCGCACATCCCCCTTCGGCAAGGTCGCCTCGACGCGTTCACCCGACGGCGCGTCGGCGTCTCAATCGTCTTGACTTCCTGGCGAACCCGGCCCGCGAGGGCCGTGGGTGCGAGC
>JANNQE010000965.1:0-2267 GCA_031441625.1 Planctomycetia bacterium | reverse complement strand
GGGGGACTCGCCGCACCCGCCACCGACCACCACGGACGATGACCGGAACGCTCCGGCCCGCACGCCCGCCGCCCCATCGGCGCGGCGACCGCCGGGCCGGTTGGGGGAGGGAATCCGGATGAGCGTTGTTGCGAGAGTGGCGGTGCGACCGCCCGAGTTGACGCGGGTTCACATCCGCTGGATGATCCGCCGCGACCTGCACGACGTGATGCAGATCGAGACGGCCGGGTTCGACCACCCGTGGACGGAGGGCGAGTTCCTGCACTGCCTGCGGCAGCGGAACTGCATCGGCATGGTGGCCGAACAGGACGAGCGGATCGTCGGGTACATGCTGTACGAGCTGAACAAGAGCCGCCTGCACCTGCTCAACTTCGCCGTCGCCCCGCACGTGCGGCGGGGCGGCATCGGCACGCAGATGGTGGGCAAGCTGTTCGGCAAGCTGCACACCCACCGCCGGGGCAAGATCACCCTGGCCGTGCGGGAGCGGAACCTGCCCGCCCAACTGTTCTTCCGCGGCCTCGACTTCCGCGCCAGCCAGGTGCTGCGGAACTACTACGAGGACAGCGGCGAAGACGCCTTCCTGATGGAGTACCACGCCGACCCGGACGTGGAGTACCACGACGACATGCCCGGCGAGTGCTGGGCCGACTTCTAACGCCTTCCGGCGAGCGGAAGACGCCGCGGGTGCCACTGGTGGCGGTGGTGGTCGGCGGGTTGGTGGTCGGGGCCGTGCTGTTCGGCGCGTTCCGCGGCATGAGCGCGCAACCGCTGCCGGCGGTGGACGTGAAGGCCGACGACCCGTTCGGCGCGCTGCCACCGCTGCCGGTGCCGGCCGTACCGCCCGCCGACCCCAGCCCGCTGCCCGCCGCCCCCGTCCAACCGACCGGCGGTGTCGTGCCGGTGATGACGGCCCCACTGCTGCCGGCGCTGCCGAAGCTCGACGCGAAGCCGGACCTGCCGGTGCCCGTCGCCCCGCCGCCGCTGCCGCCGGTGCTGCCAGCCGACCCGCTGCCCAAGCCGGTGGAACTGCCGGCGGCCCCGAAGCTCGACCCCGCTCCGGCTCCGCTGCCCGCGCCGTCGTTCACGCCCGAGCCACTGCCCGCCCCGGTTGTCCTGCCGCCGGCGAAGATCGACCTGATTCCGGACGTGAAACCAGAGCCGGTGGTGCCGAAGCCGGTCGAAGTCGCGCCCGTTCTGCCGAAGCCGGAGCCGGTGTTGCCCAAGTTGGTTGACATGACCCCCGTGCTGCCGAAACTGGAGCCGGTGGCCCCGCTGCCCACCGCCACGCTTCCCAAGCCTGTGGAGATTCCCCAGCCTGTGAAGCCGAGCGACCCGCCCGCCGTGGTGGTGCCGATGAAACCGGAAAACGGGTTGCGACCGGAACTCCCGCCCCTTACGGTGAACCCTGGGCCGCTGCCCTCGGTTGGCACGGAGACACTGCCCCCGCCGCGGAAGGTGGGGGACGAGACCATCACGCCGCCCCGCCCGGTGGTGGAACTGAGCGTGGCTCCGATGCCGCCGAAACCGGACGCGGTGCCCATCGCAGCACCACTCACCCCGGGATCGACACCAATGACGACCGCCACCCGCCACGCCCTGCTGTCCACCGTCCTGGGCGCGGCCCTGGCCGCCGCCCCCGCCTACGCCGACGAGCCGAAGCCGGCCGACGCCGAGGCGGTCAAGGCGCTCCAGAAGCAGATCGACGAGATGAAGAAGGACATCACGTACCTGAAGGACCAGCGGAACGAACTGCACAAGCAACTGAACGGCATCCCCGAGAGCGAGCGGAAGACGCCCGAGCAGAAGGGCGCGCTCCTGCGGATGCAAGAGGCCGAGGCGAACGCCGAGAAGGCGGCCAAGCAGATGAAGGAGCTGGAGGCGCAACTGGCGCTGAAGTCGGTGAGCGAGAAGGTGCCGGTGGGCAGCAGCGGGGGCGGCACCATCTCGCCCGGCCGCGGGCTGGTGAAGCTGGTGAACGAGTACAACGTGAAGGTGTCGATGATGGTGAACGGCACCTCGTACCAACTGGGGGTGAACGAGGTGAAGAGCATCGAGGTGCCGGAAGGGAAGCTGAAGTACGAGCTGGTGGAGTTCCCGAGCGCCGCGGCGAAGGAGACGACCATCAAGGAAGGGGAGACGGTGACGCTGCGGATCAAGTGAGGCCGAGCCGATTGTTTCTTCGCCGCGACCACCCGGAGCGGGCGGGTTCACCCCGCGCCCGGGGGTCGCGGCGAAGACGGGGTTTGGGTACACAACACATCACCATG
>JANNQE010000964.1:0-10471 GCA_031441625.1 Planctomycetia bacterium | reverse complement strand
ACCGGACCACTGTGGCGCGGTCGCAAGCTCCTGGCGACGACAGGGAGTCTGCGAGGGATTAATACACAGCCCACACTGTAGGCTGAGGCATGGGTGCTGTCTCCACGGTCACGGCACAGAGAACACGCGACACACAGTGCTTGATAACGACAACAGACCCAGAATCACCAGCACCAGCACGATTCCCAGCCACGGCGGGAAGTGCCAACCCCTCTCCCACCGCTTCGGGTCAACGACACGGCCCACCACGCACCGCGGGTTGTGGCAAGTCTACCGACGTTCCCCCACAATAACCCACCCGCACCCAACTTGTTTCACGGAATCCCCGCCATGCCCGCCGTGTCCGATGTCGTCGCGTACCTCGACCGCTTCGCCCCGCCGCGGCTGGCCGCCGACTGGGACAACACCGGCCTGCTGCTCGGCGACGCCACACGCCCGGCGGATCGCATCCTGACGTGCCTGACCGTCACGCCCGAAGTGGTGGCCGAAGCCGTGGCCGACGGCGCGCAGATGATCGTCACGCACCACCCGATCCTGTTCCGCGGGGCGAAGAAGCTGAGTTCACTCACAACGGAAGGGCGGTTGCTCGGCCCGCTCATGTTCACCGGCATCGCGGTCTACTCGCCGCACACGGCGTTCGACAACTGTCCCGGTGGGGTCAACGACACCCTGGCCACGCGGTTCGGCTTGACTGACGTGAAACCGCTGCGGCCGAAGGACGGCGCTCGCCTCTGCAAGCTGGCGGTGTTCGTGCCCGAGGCGGATTTGGCGAAGGTGTCCGACGCCATCTTCGCCGTCGGCGGGGGCGCACTCGGCAACTACGAGGAGTGCAGCTTCCGCACGCCGGGCACGGGCACCTTCTTCCCCAAAGCCGGGGCGAACCCGACCGTCGGGCAGGTGGGCCGACGCGAAGACGCCCCCGAGTTGCGGCTCGAAGTGCTGGTGCCGGAAGGGAAGATCGACGCGGCGGTGCAGGCGATGCGGGCCGCCCACAGCTACGAGGAGCCGGCGTTCGACGTGTACCCGCTGCGGGCGAACGCGGACGGCGGGGAGGGGCGAATCGGCACGCTGGCCACGCCGACGACACTCGCCGAGTTCGCCGATCTGGTGAAGACGGCGTGCCGGGCGAGCGTGGTGCAGTACGTTGGTGATGCGGCCAAGCCGGTGCGATCGGTGGCGGTGGCGTGCGGGGCGGCGGGGGAGTTCTTGTCCGACGCGACACGGGCGAAGGCGGACGTGTTCGTGACGGGCGAAGTGCGGTTTCACGACTGCCTGACGGCACAGGCGTCGGGCGTCGGGCTGGTGCTGCCGGGGCACTACGCGAGCGAGCGGCCGGCGGTGGAAGGGCTGGCCGAACGGCTGGCGAAAGACGTGCCCGGCGTGACCGCGTGGGCGAGCGTGTGGGAGCGAGACCCGCTGAATGCGACATGACTTTTCGCCCCGGTCGGATTTTCTGTGCGGGTCCGCTTGACTCGTTTTGGGGGCCTGCTAAGAAGCGCCTACCTTCACCCGGACCTGTACGGTGGGCCGACCCCGGCCCCCTGTTTTTTGGTGCCGACTGACTAACTTTCGACGGTTTCGCCCGGCCGGTGCCCCCACGCCGAACGGGCAGGGATATTCGATCTTGGCTCCGGCCGGTGTCCGTGGGGCGGAGTCGCCACACCGACCGGAACCGCACCGTGAAGAGAGGACGACCGATGCCCGAAACATGCCTGTCCGCCGTGGCCGGAGTGCCGACGGAAGAGCGACTCCTGGACGAGCGGTGGGCGATCATGCCCGCCCGCGCCGCCGACGAGGACGACGCCGCCCCCCCCGACGACAAGGAGGAGGCGGCCGACGACGAGGACGACGATCTGGACGAAGAGGACGACCTGGACGACGACTTCGATGACGACGAAGACGACCTGGACGACGATGAGGAGGACGACTTCGACGACGAGTTCGACGACGACGACGACGACCTGGACGACGACCTGGATGACGACGACGACGACGAGGACGACGCCGCGCCCGACGAGGTGTGAGCGGGACTGGGAACGCAGTGACCGGGTGGGCGTCATCCCACCCGGTCACTGCGTTCCTGGTTCCAGTTCACCCTACTACCGTTTCGCCACCGGCACGCTCTCGTCGAGGAAGAAGTCCCGCCAGTCGGCGAACTGGTCGGCCGTGTTCTCCAGGTCGAACTCGCCGCTCACCATGTCGCCGATGAACGCTTGCAACTTCCGCGCGCCGTTCGGCTTGGCGTGGTGGGTGGCCAACTCGCTGGCGAAGTTGATCACGTCGTACACCCGGCAGGCGGTCGGCAGCGTCCGCTGCCGCTTGGCCGAAATGGCGTCCATGTTCGCCAGCCCGTACATGCTCATCAGGTCGCCGGTGATCTTGCGGTACGCCCCCTGCACGCTGTACCCGTCCAGGTGGCTCGCCCCGTCGCCACCCTTCGCGGCGAACCGCAACGGCAGGTCGTTGGTCGTCATCAGTTGGGGGAGCAGCCGGCCCAGGCGGTTCACCTCGTGAATGCTCGCCCACGACCGCGTCGCCCCCTCGAACCGCTGCCGCAGGGCCGCGAACCCCTCCTCGTTGTTGAACCCCTCCAGCGCCCGTTCCAGGCCGAACGTCGCCTTCGCCCCGCCCTTGCCGGTCCCTTTGCCCAGGTTGATCTCGCTGCGGAACGCCGGGGTCATGGCGATGGCCCCGTTCGAGCAGATCTGCCGCAGCATCGCCAGGTAGACCATCGGCCGGCCGAACCCGTCGATGGGCGTCTCGATGACGTACTGCGCCTCGAACCCGTCGCCGGCGATGGTGAACGGCCCGCCGTGCCGCGGGGCGTGGAAGCTCCGCACGATGCCGACGTGGTACTTGCTCTCCTTCGCCCGGTAGCGGGTCAGCAGGGTGGTCAGTTCGTCGTGGTCCACCAGCCCGACGGTCGGGTTGCTCACCGCCAGCAGCCGCGGACGACTTTCGTCGTCCGTACCCTCCAGGCAGTAGCGGATCTTGTCGTCCGGGCTGCGGGTGCTGATGCGGCGGAACACCTCCGCGTGGGTGAAGTAGCGGAAGATGTTGGTGGTGAACCCGAACCGCATTTGCAGGCTGTTCCAGAACCGCTTGCTGGTCTTCACCGGGCGGTCGTTCAGCAGCAGAGTGGTGCAGTTGCGGTTCGCCTGCGGCTTGTCGGCGTCGGCCGGCTCGGCCGCCTCGGGCACTTGCAGGTCTCGCAGGCGGCACACGCCGTACTCGAAGGTGGCGGGCATGGGCTGGGTCTCCTCTGGGTGGGTGATTTGTGGTGAACCCGGTGGCCCTGCCGGGGTGGTCAGTTTCATGGTTCAACAGAACAGGACACGGATGACACGGAGGAAGCAAGGATGAAGAGGATCCGACAGAACTGATTTCTTCTGATCCTCTTCATCCTTGCTTTCATCCTCTTCCTCCGTGTTCTGTTGTGTTGAACCCCGAGACCAGCCACCCCGAGCAGGAAAATCGGGGTTCGTAGTTATTCCCGCTCTTGCCGTTGCACCGGCCGGCGGGGTTGGTTCTTCTTCAGGAACTCCGGCAACTCGACGGGCGTGTTCGCCAGCGCCCGCATCGTGGACAGCGCCACCTGTTGCAGTTTCGGGTTGACCGTCAGGCTCCGCCACTCGCCGTCCGTCAGCACGTACTGGAACTCCGCCCCGGCGGTGCGGACGAACGGCCAACGGGTCTTCTGGCACTGCACGATGTTCTTCGCCGGAACCGCCGGGTGCTTGCGCAGCACCCGCCCGCACATCTGCACGGTGATACCCTTCTCGCTCGGCCGGATGAACACCGTTTGCAGGCTCGGGCAGTCGAACCCCTCGGCCAGCACGATGCAATTCACGAGGCAGTCGAGTTGACCCTTCTCGAACGCCTCCAGTTGGGCGTCGCGGTCGCCGCCGGCCGTCACCACTTCCACCCGCGCTCCGCCGGCCCGCAGCACCTCGGCGGCGCGTTCGCACTGCGGGATGGTGTGGAAGTAGAAGACCGACTTGCCCCACCGCGGGCGGTCGCTCAGGTACAGTTCGGCCACCGCTTCGGGAGTGTACGCGGGGATCGTGTAGTGCCGGAACCGCGACAGGTAGCCGTCTTCGATGAGCGTGCGGATGCCGGCGTCACGGATGGCCGAGTCGAAGCAGAGTTTCACCTTGTCCGCCCGGAACGGGGTGGCGGACAGGCCGAGGATGAACCGCGGGCGAATGACGTTGTGCAGGTGGGCCATGCTGCCGGCCGCATCGTGCTGGGCTTCGTCCACCACTAGCAGGTCGAGACCCGTCGGCGGGTTCTTGTCGAACATGCTGATGAACTCGGCTTGCAACGGGATGCCCCGCTCGGCCGCTTCCGCTCTGGCCTGGGCGAGCAGATACCGCCGCATCGCCACCCACCCGACCTTCAGGCCGAGGGCCTTCTGCAACCCGGCCGCGATGAGCAGCCCCATGACCGTCTTGCCGCTCCCGGTCGGGCTTTCGACCAGCACCGACCGCAGCCCTTTGGCGAGGAACAGGTCGAGCGCCTTGTTCACGATGCGGGCCTGGTACGGCCGGGGTTCGACGGCGGTGCCGGCGATCAACTCTTCGATGGTGGGCGGGGCGGTCACGGCGACTCCTGTCGGGGCAGACGAATACTATTCGCCGGACGGGGTGGGAAATTTGAGTGGGACTGTAGGGCGAAGTGCGGCCCGCGCCGATGTCGGTAGCGACAACCCCACCGCGAGTGGCCCCCGCGCCGAGGGCGGGAGGCAGTCGGATGTGTCGCCAAGTCACCAAGGACACGAAGTAGAACGGAGTGGGAGGGTTCACTGCCTTCGTGGCTGCCCTCGCGAGGCACTCCCCTGATCCGCTGACGGGCCAGCCTGTGACTTCGGGAGGAACACACACACCCGACTCACGGGCCGGCGAGTTTGAGCATCGCTTCGCCGGCGGCGCGGCGGACGTCCTTGTCCGGGTCGGCCAGAAGTGGTTCGAGTGCGGTCATGGCCGCCGCCGCCGCGGGGCCGAGCTTGCCGAGCGTGCGAATGGCGTTCAGCCGCAAGTTGTCGTCGGCGTCTTTCAAATCGGCGGCGATGGCGGCAATCAACTCCTTCGACGGCTTCGCCTGCGGTTGAATCAACCGGATGGCAGTCACGGCCGCCCGCCGCACGTCCCCGTCGGCATCGGACAGCACGAGCGTCAGCGCCGGCACCGCGGGCGCGGCATCGCCCTTCAACCCGCCGAGCGTCTTCACCGCCCGCAGCCGTAGCCCGACATCGCGGCTGGTGGTCTGCTCGACGAGCGCTTTCACGTCCCGCGTGTCGTCGGCCGCCAGAAGTTGCTTCGTCGTCTGCTTGATAGCGAGGTCGATGTCGGTGGTGCGGCCGGTGACGGTGGCGAGTGCGGGCAGCGCGGGCTTGGCGGCGGAGCCGATGGCACCGAGCGCTTCGATGACGGCTTCTTGAAGTGGTTCGAGTTCGTCGCCCTTCAACCGCTGCACCTGGGCGATCAGGTCGGGCACCACCACGGCCGCTTGCGGGCCGAGCTTGGCGAGCGTGCGGGCCGCTTCCACCCGCTGAATGACGCCCTGCCGCGGGTCGCGGACCACGCCGACGAGTTCTTTCGCCAGCCGGTCGGTCGCCTCGTCCGCACGGGCGGCACCGGCGGCCACGAACAACAGCAGGCCCAGAAGAGTCCGACGCATGGCACACCTCCGCACCGGCATCGGCCCGCTTCGCACAGTTTCGACGGCAAAAAATGGCGGCGGCGGTCGATGATAGTCCCGACCACCCGCCCGACCGGCACGGGCTTCCGAATCGAACTTGTGGGAACGTGATCCGGGGGATATAGCGGACACCGAGCGTCCGGGCGGGGGATACGCCATGCGAACGATGACGACGTGCGGGGTGCTGCTGGTGTTGGCGGTCGGCGTCGGCCGGGGTAGCCCCCCGTCCGCCCCGGCATCGCCCGCCGGCCCCACCCTCGCGCCGGCCCCACTGCCCGCCCTGCCGACCATCCCGCCGTCCAACCTGAACTGGTCGAAGGCCGAGCGGATTGACCCGCCGGCGGAGAAACCCGAGACGAAGCGGCTGAGAGACGAGATTGAGAAGCTGACGAAGGAAAACCCGGAGGCGAAGCCGGGGAAGGCCGAACCGGCCGACGACCGCGACAAGTTGCAAAAGAAGCTCGACGACCTGCTGGAGAAGCTGGCCGAGCAGAAAAAGTCGCCGAAACCGAACACGCCGCCGGTGAAGCCGCCTGACCCGCACGACCCGCACCCTCCTGCCGCGACCAAGCCGCCGCTGCCCGAAGGGGGCAAGCCGATCGACCTCGTGCGGGCGGCCGGCAACTTGTACAAGGCGGGCGACTTGGTCGGCGCGTTCGACATCGTGAAACTGCTGGACGTGAGCCAACTGCCGAAGGAGGACAAGGCGTTCGCCGAGTACATCCGGGCCGCCTGCCTGCGGAAGCAGGGGAAGCCGACCGAAGCCGTGGCCGTGTACCGGGCGATTGCCGACGCGAAGGACGACTCGTTCCTGGCCGAGTGCGCGGTGGTGCAGATCACCGCCATCAAATCGGCCCAGGAACTTGAGGCCCAGCTCGAACAACTCAAGTCCCGCCGCAAACCGAAGTGAAATTCAGGTCGTTTCCGCCATTCCTTTCACCCCGAGCGGAAAGCCCCGTGCTAGAACACGTCGTCAGCCAGTTGGCCGCGGCCGAACGGTCGGCCGACCGCATTACGGACTTGTGCCGCCGTGGGGAACCAGTCGATAATGCAGTCGCCGAGTTGTCGGCGGCGGTGTCGGCGGTGTCGGCCGGGTGCCCGAACGGCATCCCGCCCGAGTTGCACCGCCGCTGGCTGAGCCTCGGCGAGCGAGTGGCCGCCGCGACCCGAGCGGCTGAGGTCCGCACGAGCGACCTGGCCACAGAGTTGGAACACACCGCCCGCCACGACCGCGTCCGCCAGGCGTACCTGCGACCGACCGGATAGCCACCCACCGGAACCCGCGATGGCTGCGATCTCCGCCAACCTGCTCGCCGCCGCCGCCCCGTCGCTGACACGGCTGTTGAACCTCGCCGCCCGGACGACCAGTCCCACGCAGCCGACCGTCCTCACTGGGTTCGCCAACTTCCTCACGCAAGCGACCGCCGCGACCACGGCCACGACGACCGCCGCCACGGGCGCAACCGCCGACACCGAAACCGATGGCGACTCGACCGACACGACCGCCGGGTCTGACGCAGCCGCCGCGGTGCTCGCCGCCATCGGGCTGATCCCGCAACAACTGCCGACCCAACCGACGCCGATCACGAGCGGCGCGCCGAGCCAGTCACTCACCCCTTCGATTCCGCTCGACCCGGCCGTCAATCTGGCCGCACCCACCGACGGCACCGCGAGCCGCAGTGTCGAGCTTCAACTGCACACGCCCCCGCTGGTGGGCAGCAGCCCGGAAACGAATCCCATCCTGACGCTGGCCGCGCCGACCGCACCCGCGGCTGAAGCGCCCGCCGTGCCTGACACGACCACCACTCCCACGCCGACGCCCCTGACCGGCACGACCGTTGCGACGACGCCGGGCGAGGTGGTGGCGGCCGCCGCTCGCACGCCGGCGGTCGCGCCACAAACGCCGGTGGTGGTGGACCGCTCGAACCAGTTGCCGGCCCAGCCGGCCGAGATCGGGTACGGGCTGGTGGGGCCGACGGTGAACGGCCCGCCCGCCGTCAACCCGGTGCCGGTGGTCGGCGGCACGCCGTCTCAAGCGCAGGTCGAACAACTCGCATCGAACCTGCCGGCGGTGGAACCGACCCCACGCCCGACGCCGACCGTCACCGCCGCTCCGGTTCGAGCGTTCAGCGAAGTGCTCGCCGCCGAGTCTGCGCCCCCGGCTCCGGACACGACCGCTCCCGTGCAACAGGTGGTGACGGCCACGCCGCCGGTGACAACGACCTTCACCCCGCCCGCCGTGGCGAACACGCCGACCGAACCGACACCGACACCGACACCGAGCGACCCTCCGCCGGCACCCCAGAAGACACCGCTCGGCACGACGACCCCGCAGGTTGCCGAGACAGTGCCCCAGACGCCGCGCGACACGACGCCGGCGAAGGTCGCGGAGACCGTGCCGCAGGCACCGCGCGACACGTCGAACGTGCCCCAGGCCGTGCCCGTCGCGGCGTTCTTCCCCACCGCCCCCGCCCCGACGGTCACGCCCGCGGACTTCGAGACGAGTGTGCCGGCGGCGGCGGTCGAAGTGGGACAACCGCAGATCGCTCCGGTCTCGACGAACAGTGTGCCCGCCGAGCCGACGCCAGTCGCCTCGCCTCGGGTGGCCGCGAACGCTCCGCCCGTGGCGTCCCAGATGTGCGACGCGTTCGTGACGCACGCGCGGGTGATCGAGAAGGGCGGCACGCACGAGTTCCAGTTGCGGCTGGACCCGCCCGAGTTGGGCGAGGTGATGGTGCGGGTGCTGGCGACGGGCGACCGCATCGAGGCGCGGCTGGTGGTGAGCAACGACGCCGTGAAGCGGCTGATCGAAAGCCAACTGCCCGAACTGCGGCAGCGACTGGAAGCGGCCGGTGTGAGCGTGCCGAGCTTCGACGTGAGCACGAACGGCGGCGGCAAGCGGGCGGACACGGGCGGCGACGGCTGGGATCGCTCACAGCCGGCGCTCGCCCCGACCCGCCGGCCGGCCGGCCCGCCGCGGCTCACCCCACCCCGCCCGAACGCGCCCGGCGGCTTACTCGACGTGACGGCGTAGAGGACCGTGCCGCCCGGCAGGCGGCACCTACCAGGAGGCGGACCATGAGCCAGGTGTCGGGCATTAGCGGCGCGCTCGCGCAGGGTCAGTACCTGCAACTGCTGGTCGCGCAGCTCCAGAACCAGGACCCGCTCAACCCGGTGTCCGACAAGGACTTCATCGCCCAGTTGTCGCAGTTGTCGCAGTTGCAGTCGCTGCAAAGCCTGGACGCCAACTTCGGCCAGGTGCTGCGGCTACAGCAGCTCACCAGCGGCACCAGCCTGGTGGGCAAGACGGTGTCGTACACGGACGGCGACGGTGCCACGCAGTCGGGGAAGGTGACGGCCGTGGCCGTGAACAAGGGCAACTTCGAGCTGACCGTGGGGGCCGCCACCGTGCCCCTGGATCAAGTGACTTCGGCCCGCTGACCAGCCCACGACGACTCACACCACGACTCACACCGAGGATGTTCGCAATGGCCCTGACCGCCCTCTTCACCGCCGCCTCCGGCTTGGCCGCCAACTCCACCGCGCTCGACGTGGTGGGCAACAACCTGGCGAACCTGAACACCACTGGGTACAAGAACCAGCGGGTGCTGTTCCAGGACCAGGTGTACCAGATGCTGAACAGCGGGTCGTCCGGGGACGGCGGCAGCGTGGGCGGGACGAACGCCTCGCAGATCGGGTACGGGGTGGTCGTCGGGTCGGTCGGCAACATCTTCCTGCAAGGGGCCATCAACCCGACCAACCGCCCGCTCGACGCGGCCATCCAGGGGGGCGGGTTCTTCATGCTCCGCGGGAATTCGGGGAACGTGTTCTCTCGTGCCGGCAGCTTCGGGGTGGACTCGACCGGCTTCCTGGTGGACCCGGCCACCGGCGCGCGGGTGCAACGGACCGGCACCACCGGCGAAGGCGCGCCGGGCGTGCCCGCCTTCCAGGTGCCCGGCAACAACGACATCCGCGTGCCGTTCGGCGCGGGGGCCACGGGCACCCCCACCACCGGCGTGCGGTACCAGGGCAACCTGAACCGCGACATGGCCGTGGGCGGCACGCAGACGACGGGCATCCAGATCTTCGACACGCAGAGCGGCCCGCAGACGCTGACCGTCACGTTCACCAAGACGGCCGTGAACACGTACTCGGCGACGGCCACCATCGCCGGGGCGACGGTGACCATGCCGCCCACGCCGATCACGTTCGACGGCGACGGGCTGCTGGTGTCGCCGGCCACGCTCACGGCCAACGTCACCGGCATCCCCGGTGCGAACGCGCAAACCGTGACGCTCAACCTGGGCACGCCGGGGCAGGCGACCGGGCTGTCACAGTTCGGCGGCGGGTCCACCGCCTCGGCCATCACCCAGGACGGCATCGGGGCCGGCTCGCTCACGCAAGTGAGCATCGACGCGAACGGCATCGTGCAGGGCACGTTCACCAACGGCCGCACCATCGCGCTCGCCACCCTGGCCATCGGCTCGTTCAACAACGAGGGCGGGCTGATCCGCACCGGACAGAACTACTACACCACTGGGCCGGGGTCGGGTGAGGCGCTCGTCGGACCGGCCGGCAGCGGCGGGCGGGGGGCGGTGCAGGGGGCGGCACTGGAAGGGTCGAACGTGGACGTCGCCATCGAGTTCAGCCGGCTCATCCTGGCCCAGCGGGGGTTCCAGATCAACTCGCGGACGGTGTCGATCGCCAACGAGACGCTGCAAGAGCTGGCCAACTTGGTGCGGTAATGGATTGGTGAACCGGCGGCGGGGGC
>JANNQE010000963.1:0-1565 GCA_031441625.1 Planctomycetia bacterium | reverse complement strand
TGGGCGGCGGGTGTACCACGGGTTTGCGGAAATCCGCGTCCAGCGACAAGTCCCGTGCGCCAACACCCAAGTTCATGCACCGTTCACCACGCCAACACCGGAATCACGCTGGAGTTCGCAGGATCAGGGCGATTGCACCCGAACCGAACACCCGGCGGAAGGACCCGTGAACACCCCGCCGGAACGCATTCGCGGCCCGCCACGGGGCGAACGGCGCTGTTAGCGGCCTTGACCTTCGCCGTCTCAAACCCCGGCGGGAGCGAATCGTCGGAGAGCGGAGGGGCGGTCGGGCGGGATGAAGGGGGGTGGCGGACAGCAGCGTGGCCAGGGCGTCGGCCAGGATGAGGAACTCGGCCTTTGCCTTCAGCTTGGCCTCGGCTTCCTTCTGGCGGATCTGCTCGAGTACGTTCACGCCAGGGACTTCCGCAGCCCCCGTGAGGGGCCGACGGGGTGATTGTGGCACCGTGCCGGGTTCCAGTGCCACGGTTGACGATGTGGAGGTGGGCGGATGAGATGACCGCCACCGGGCGGAGGCTTGCGACGTGTGACGCGCAAATGGTCGAGCTGAGGAAGGGAATCACCGCCCTGTTACGGGTCGTCGAGGCGGGTGGGCGGTTGGTAGTGAACGACCAGGACGACGAGTACCGGGACACGGATCGGACGATCCCGTTCTACGCCGTCAACGTCGGGGTGAGGTGGCCGGTCTCTTCCTCCGATCCACCTCCCCAGCCGCTCGCCCCCGTCCGGTTGCTCGGCCTTGCCGCCTTACTCGAAGACGAGGCAATGCTCCCGAACGCCCTCGCCGACTACCTCATCGACCAAGGGCACGGGTACGCCACGGCGGTGGCAGAGAAAGCGGCCCGTGACGAGCGGGAGCGGATCGCCGACCGGCTGTATACCGAGGCCAGTCACGCCATGGGCAAGGGCGACGAGATGAACGAGTACGCGGCCGCGGCGTTGTCGAGCGTCGCGGATGGCTTGGTGATGGGCATCCCGCCCACTGCGCCAAAAACGGCGGAGTGATCCGGCGATGCCCAGGGGGTCAGCGGCCGAAGACTTCACCGGCCGCAGGTGCGGCCCGTGGCGAGTGCTTGGCCGGATCACGCCCGTTCTCGGGGAAACGTGGTGGTGGTGCCGGTGTGACGCGAAACAGGGCGGGTGCGGGCGGGTGAACATCGGGGGGCGGCTCGTCCTTGGACAGCCGGTCGGCCAGGAGGAGGAAGTCGGCTGTCGCTGATCAGGGCAGCGGTCTGCTACACTGTCCGGGTCCGTCCGCCGGGAAGCACATTCGCCATGCTCACACTGTTCGGCCGCTCGCACCGCGTGTGCGGCGGCACCCGCCGCGAGTTCCTCCGCGCCGGCGCGCTCGGCGTCGGCGGCCTCACGTTGGCGAACCTGCTCCGGGCCGACGAGGCCACCCCGAGGCGGACCCCGAAATCGGTCATCTACATCGTGCTGGGTGGCGGCATCAGCCACATCGACACCTGGGACCCGAAGCCGGACGCCCCCGCCGAGTTCCGCGGCGAGTTCGGCACCATCGCCACCAGTCTGCCCGGCGTGCGGGT
>JANNQE010000962.1:0-4733 GCA_031441625.1 Planctomycetia bacterium | reverse complement strand
CCGCTCTCTCCGAGAGCGGAAATCCAGCCCGCTCTCGGAGAGAGCGGACCACCCGAACCAACCGCATTGTAGGGTGGCCGGCTCTCGCCGAGAGCCGGGTCGGATGTCGCTCTCGGAGAGAGCGACCCACCCTAACCGGCTCACCTGTCCTTCTTCTCCTCCTTCTTCTCGACGACCTCCAGCATCGCCGGGTCGTCGATCTGGATTTGCAGCTTCTTCTGGAACTCGCTCAGCTTACCCTTCGCGCGGACCGTCTTCCCCTTGAACGTGTCGAACGTGGCCTTGTCGAACGTGCCCGTCATGGCCTTCTCGTTCACCACCACCGTCAAGCAGTCTTCGCTCTTGAAGTCCTTGAGCGAGTTCAACAGGATCCGCTTGCCGCCGCTCACGGCGTTCCCGCCGGCCACCTCGAACTGCACCGTCACCTCGTCCCCCTTCGCCTTCTTCAGCGCGTCGGCCGGCGAGATCACCCCCTCCGGCAGCTTCACCTTCTCGGCCGGCTTGTCGGCCGGTTTCTCCACCGGCTTGCCGCCGCCCTGTTGCAGCTTGCCCAGCGGCACGCGGGCTTGCGCCGCGATCTCGCCCTCTTCGTTCCGCAGTTGCAGGCTGACCATCGGACTCGGCGTCGCGGCCCAGTCGATCTGAATCACGCCGAAGTTGTTCCCCCACGGCATGCCGCCGACGCGGGACTTGTTCACCTCCGGGTCGCGGTACTCCTTCGCCCCCTGGTTGAACCCGCTGCTGGTGGCGTCGTACAGCGGGTAGCCGACCGCCTTCGGGTCGCACGAGATGTCGGCCAGGTGGCGGTCGCCGCTCAGCACGATCACCCCGTTCGCCCCGGTGTCGCGGACCAGCTTGTACAGCCGCGCCCGCTCGTTCGGGATGGTCGCCCACTTCTCGAACGGGTGGTCGTCGCTCACCACCTGGATGCCGCTGCCGATCAGCCGCACGTCGGCCGGCTGCTTCAGTTGCGCTTCCAGCCACTTCCACTGTTCCTCGCCGAGCATGGTGGCGTCGGCGTCGGTGTTCGGCAGGTACGGGCGGATGGTGGTGCCGGGGAGCGGCTTGTCGGCCTTGCGGATCTTGCTCCGGGAGTACCGCCCGTCGAGCATGATCACCTGCACCCGCTTCCCTTCGGGGCCGAACGTCTCCGCCCAGTACACGCCCTTCTGCGTGCGGCGGGGGGAGTCGGCCGGCACGCCGAAGAAGTCGAGGAACTGCTTCTGCGCGTCGTCCTTGTGCAGCCACTCGTCGCCGGCGTCGTTGTTCCCGTAGTCGTGGTCGTCCCACGTGGCCATCATGTAGGTGGTGTCGCGGAGCTTCTTGAACGCGGGCACGGCGGCCAGTTCGGCGTAGCAGGCGGCCATCTTGTCCGGCGTGCTCGGTTTCAGCTTGCCGTTGTCGATGTCGGCGTAGATGTTGTCCCCGAGGAGCACCAGCAGGTCGGGCTTGGCCTCCACCACCTTGTCCCAGACGGGGCACGGCTTGTTCTGGTCGGCGCACGAGCCGAACACGACGCGGGACACGAGGGCGGGCGGCTTGGGGGTGGCGTCGGCCGCCGGCACCAACCCGGCGGCGAGCGCCGCGAGCAGCACGGAACGGAGCATGAGGCACCTGCGAAACGAGAATCGGTCAGGCTGTTGAACCGAACTGCCGTGCGTGTGGCAAGCGAAGATGCCGTGAAGGGGGATCGGTTGGAACCGGGAACGCAGTGACCGGGATGTATTTCAGTCCACCCGGTCACTCCGTTCCCGGTTCCAGTGCAGAGGGATGGGGAATGCAACCGCCGAACACCACCAACACCATCCCCATCACCACCGTTCACGCCGACGCACGCACCTCGCACACCGACCTCGTGGCCGTCGAGGAGCCGCTGGAAATTCGCCTCGGGTTCGGGCCGCTCGACCGCCGCTCGCGGGCCACCCTCGGCGTCACCATGCGAACGCCGGGGCACGACGCGGAACTGACCGCCGGGTTCTTGCTGGCCGAAGGCGTCATCCGCGAGCGCGACGATGTGCTGAACATTCAGCAGGTCGAAGCGAACGCGGTGCGGGTCGAACTGCACCCGCGGGTGGACTTCGACGCCGACCAGACGCGGCGGTTCGCGGTGTCATCGGCGTGCGGGGTGTGCGGCTCACGAACGTTGGACGAATTGGAACGGCAACTCGAGCCCATGCCGGTGAACACCACCTTTCCCGCGGGCCTGATTCACACGCTGCCCGCGCTGCTGCGGGCGGCACAGCCGACGTTCGACCGCACCGGCGGGCTGCACGCGGCCGGGCTGTTCGACGCGGATGGGAACCTGTTGAGCGTGCGCGAGGACGTGGGGCGACACAACGCCGTCGACAAACTCGTCGGGGGCGAACTGCTCGCGGGGCGGCTGCCGCTCACAGGGCGATTGATCTTCGTGAGCGGGCGGGCCGGGTACGAACTGATTCAGAAGGCGGTAAAGGCGGGGGCGGAGGTGCTGGCGGCGGTCGGCGCGCCGACCAGCCTGGCGGTGGACGCGGCCACCCGGTTCGGCCTGACGCTCCTCGGGTTCGTGCGGGACGGGCGGTTCAACGTGTACAGCGGGGCGGAGCGCATCGTGTCGGGCGGGCCGCCGTTCACCGTCATGTGAACAAGCCCCGCCCGACTCCATCAGCCTCACGTTCCGCAGTCTCGTAGGGCGGAACCGACGGCCGGCATCACCCCATGGAACTGGCCCGCGGCACCCGCTGCTCGGCGGCGACGGTCCAGATCTCCTCCAGCTTCGTCGCCAGGGGTGCCCAGTCGTACTCCCGCAGCACCACCCGCCGGCCTTCATCCGCCTGGTCTGCTGCCGCGTCCGGGTCGCCCATCACATTCAGGATGGCGTCGGCCATGCCGGTCTCGTCGGCCGTGACGGTCAGGTGTTTGTCGGGCGTCAGTCGCAGCCCCTCGGCCCCCACGCGGGTACTCACCACCGGCGTGGCGGTGGCGAGCGACTCCAGAATCTTCAGCCGACTGCCGCCGCCCACCCGTAGGGGCACCACCGTCATCGCGCACGTGGCCAAGTGCGGGCGCACGTCCGGCACGTTGCCGAACACCTTCACCCCGCTCGTGCGGGCCGCCGCGTCTTTCATCCAGTCCGGCGGGTTGCGGCCGACGATCCGCAGGCTGGCCCGCGGTTCGGCCCGTTTGACGTGCGGGAAGATGTCGTCGAGCAGCAGTTTCACCGCGTCCTGGTTCGGCCGCCAGTCGAGCGAGCCGATGAACGCCACGCAGTGCGGGTCGCGGTCCACGTCGCGCTGCGGGCGGAAGTAGGCCGTATCGACGCCGTTGTCGACCACTTCGGTCTGCTCGGTGCCGCCCATCTGGGTGCGAATCAACTCCGCGTCCGGCTCGCTCACGGCCACGCTCCAGGTGGCGTGCGCGAACGCCCACCGCTCGAACTGCTCGAACTTCTTCCACTGCCGCTTGACGTACCACCGCCGCACGGCGTTCTCTTCAGTTTCGGTGTACCGCTTCCAGATGAGCGACTCCACGTTGTGCGCCATCACCACCCACGGCACCCGCCGGATGCGGCCCCGCAGTGCCCGCCGCAGCACTTGGGCATAGGGCGTCCACTCGCAGTGCCACAGGTCCACCGGGTTCTCGGCGGCGTACTGCTGCACGGCTGCCACCAACTCCGGGCTGGTGTGCGTCTCGACGGAGTACGGCAGTGGAGAGAGCAGGTTGCCGGCGAGCCGGGCGTAAAAGGCGGGGCCGGACTTGGTGGGCACGGCCCGTGGGACGACGACCGTTTCGACCCCCAGCTTGCGGAACGCGGCCTCGGCCGCCGGCATCTCGGCGGGGTCGGCGTTGCGGTGGCAGAGCAGGGTGATGCGGTGGCGGTCGGCCAGCCGCGCGAGCAGGTTGAACGTGCGGAGCCGCTTGCCGGAAGTGAGCGGGTAGGGCAGCTCTTCGTCGAGTACGGCCACGCGGAGGGGGCGCATGGGAGAATCCTTTCCGGCGAACTCGGGGACATCCTTGTGGGGGGTATTGTGCGGGACGGCGGAAACAGATGCAAGCCGGGGTTGCGGACGGGGACGGGTGAATAGGGTGGCCGACTCTCGCCGAGAGTCGGACGGGGGCCGACACATGGGAAGCCGGCGTGGAGCGAGTGAGGGCTGTCTCCAACTCCACGCGCGTCACTCCGGCCGACCCCCACTCCGACTCTCGGCGAGAGTCGGCCACCCTAATACTACAGCGCACGGTCGGTCGGCCATCGGCACCGAATCAGGGTCGTGAGTCGGACGCCGGCGGCGTGAAGCTTGCGCCGCGTGGCCTTCGTGTGACTCTTCCGAGCCTGCGCGCGGCGAGCCTGGGTGTGCCGCAACTCCCTGGCCGTCCGCTCCAGCAGCCGTGCCTCACAGTGGCCCGAAAGCCACAGGCTCCGCACCACCGCCGACATGGCCGTCCGCACCTGGCACACCGTCACCTCCGGATTTTTCCCCCCGAAGCTCCTGGTGAGCTTTCGCCAGGAACAGGTGGCTCACGGCCGTCAGAATCAGGTGCCGTTTCAGCCCCTGGTACTTCCGCCCCTCGTAATGATCCATCCCCAGTTCTCCCTTCTCGTCCTCGAAGCAACGCTCGATGGCACAGCCATATTGCCTCCGAAGGTGGTGGTGGGGTGGCCCGGTCGGCCGGCAACCGGGCCAATCGGAGTTTACCGCGCCGGCCGCGGTTTTGGCTTCTTCAGCTTTGCCAGACGCGTCTTGTTGGCCCACGTC
>JANNQE010000961.1:0-2106 GCA_031441625.1 Planctomycetia bacterium | reverse complement strand
GGCGTACATCACCTGGGATCGGTTCGAGTCGAACCAGCAGCGGATGGCGGCGAACCGGTCGCGGGCGGGGTCGGCGGGCGCGGTCCGCCAGGGGGCGGCGCTGCTGGCCGGCGTGGTCCGGTGCGGGCGGTGCGGCAAGCGCATGTCCGTGCGGTACACGCGGTCGGGGCGGCCGTCGTACGGATGCACCACGGCGCGATCCGATTACGGGCTGCCCATCTGCCAGTCGATGACGGCCGAGGACATCGAGGCGTGGGTGGCCGAGCAGGTGCTGGCGGCCTTGCAACCGGCCGCCTTGGAGGCGAGTCTGAGTGCCGCCTCGGCGGTCGAGGAGCAACGTCGGCAATCGGTCCGGCAGTGGCACCAGCGAATCGAACGGGCGAAGTATGACGCCGAGCGGGCGGCGCGGCAGTACCACGCGTGCGAGCCGGAGAACCGCCTGGTGGCCCGCACGCTGGAGCGGCGATGGGACGAATTGCTGCGGGAGGTGACGCGTCTGGAGGCGGAGTTCGATCGGTTCACGCGAACGCAGTCCCGCCCGCTGGGGGAGGCAGACCGGGATCGGGTGCGTCAACTGGCCGAGCAAGTGCCGACGCTCTGGCAGGCGGCGACGACGACGCCGGCGGACCGGCGACAGATCGTGCGCCTGCTGATCGAGACGGTGACCGTGACGGTGGTGCCGGCGGGCCAGCAGGTGGCGGTTCGCATCGCGTGGCACGGCGGGGCGGTGCAATCGCGGACGGTTCGCCGGGCGGTGCTGGCGTACCGGCAACTGCCGGATTGGCCGCAGTTGTCGGCGGAGGTGGCGTCGCTTCACGCGCGGAAGAAGACGCCGGCGGAGATCGCGGAGGCGCTGAACCGGGCCGGCTTCCGTCCGCCCAAGCGGGCGGGGAAATTCCAGGCCGGGATGGTGCGTCGGTTGCTCGACGAACTCGGTCTGCGACGGCGGGTGTCGCGTGCCGTCACGGCCGGAGTGCTCGCGGCGGACGAGAGGTGGTTGCCCGAGTTGGCGGCGGAGTTGGGGCTGTCGCCGCACACGCTGCACGGGTGGCGGCGGAAGGGCTGGCTGCACGCGCGACAACTGGGCGGTCGCGGCGGGGCGTGGGCGGTGTGGACCAGCCCAGGGGAACTCAAACGACTCCGGGCGTTGCAGGCGTGTCCGCGAGTGTGGTCGAACCGCGAGACGTTGAAACGGCTGCGGACCCCGCGGCCCCGGCGATAGCGGAACCCGAGCGGGATCGGACTCGAATGCGTGTTCGGGCCGACCCCGCACAACTCGTTCCAGGAGGGCACTGTGGCAGGTCCATCGAGAACCAGTCGCACGACCCGCGGGATGAGACGTTCCGAGAGGATCGCTGCCGGGTGCGACGGGGGAACGCCCCGCGAGTGTTGGCCAGCCTGCGGAACGTGGCCGTCTACCTGCTCCGCACGACCGACCACCCCAGTCTGCCCGCCGCCACCCGCACCATGGTCGCTCGTCCCCAACTCGCCATCGACCTACTCAAGGCCCTACCTTCAACCTCTGAGTAGCCCTGGGGGCTCGCAACTCCTTTCAATTACTCTGCGAATTCCCGAAACCCGTCCCCCGAATCCCCACAGATGAGCCGGTGTCGAACTGTGGGGATTCGGGGGACTACTCCGCCACGGCGGGCACGCGCGAGACTACCACACAGACCGCGACGAGTGGGATACGGCTGATCGTACACATCGGAACCTCAACACAGTTAGGAGTTACGCAGTCGCAGAGTTTGGCCTGCGGTAGATCGGGCAGGCCCGGTAAGCCCGGACGGCCTCGCGGACGATCTGCCACTTGGCCGACAGCCAGTTGATGCCGGTGCGGAAGCACCACCGCTCGACCACCACGAACGCCCGCAACGCCAACCCGATGTGCCCCCGCTGGGCGACCGCCACGCGGCACTGGCAGCCTTCCACGTTCGTCACCTGCTTCAGCCCCCGATGGGACTCCTCGATGGCACAGCCATATTGCCTCCGAAGGTGGTGGTGGGGTGGCCCGGTCGGCCGGCAACCGGGCCAATCGGAGTTTACCGCGCCGGCCGCGGTTTTGGCTTCTTCAGCTTTGCCAGACGCGTCTTGTTGGCCCACGTC
>JANNQE010000960.1:0-2391 GCA_031441625.1 Planctomycetia bacterium | reverse complement strand
GGGTGCCCCATGCCTGACTCGCTGAACCCGACCGACGAACCGGGTACCCTCCGCATCTGGGTGCGCGAGTATGACGTCTCGCCTGACGAGTGGAAGGTCGGGTGGCGTGGCAACTTTGTGCGGCTGCGGGTCGTTACGCGGCCCGACCGCAAGTTCACATTCGCCACCGACATCGAACAGATCCCGCTGGCTCTCCATCCTCAGCGGGGTCTGCCCGAAGACCGGCCAATGCCGAACGCCGGCCTTCCGATCATCCGCAACATCATCCGGGGCAAGCCGTTCGTGTCCGTAGAGGCCGCCCGCCAGACGCTCCAGACGCTGCACTTAAGGTTTCCGGAAGCCTGCCGGCCTGGGATGAACGACCAGCTCAAAGTGCACATCTACGACAAGACGCGGAAGCCGCCTATCCGACGAGTGATGCTCGAAATCCGTGTCAACCCGGAGGGTAGGGCTTACGCGTGACAAGTGGCTGACGGGAGGGGGGTTTACGGCTACACCGTAGGGATCACGGAGGAACCCCCGATGCCGATGCCCCTGGCCGACCTGTTCGCCGACCTGCCCGACCCGCGGCGGGAGCACGGTCGCCGTCACCACCTGACCGACATCCTGGTCCTGGCCGTATGCGCGGTCCTCAGCGGGGCCGACACGTGGGAGCAGATCGCCGAATACGGGCGGCGGAAGAAGGGGTTCTTCGACCGCTTCCTGACGCTCCCGCATGGCATCCCTAGCCACGACACCTTCTATGCCGTGTTCACCGCCCTCGACCCGCTCGCCTTCTCGACCGCGTTCGCCCGGTGGATGGCCTCGGCGTGTGCGGGGAGCGGTCTGATCCCGGTCGCCGTGGACGGCAAGTCGGCCCGCCGGTCGAAGCGGAAGACGGCGACCGGTTGCCTGCACTTGGTCAGCGCGTGGGCGACGGCGAACCGAGTGACCCTCGGACAGGTGAGCGTGCCGGACGGGTCGAACGAGGTGGCCGCCATCCCCGACCTGCTAGCCGTCTTGGAGTTACACGGGGCCATCGTGACCATCGACGCGGCCGGGTGCCAGATCGAGAATGCGGCGATCATCCGCAACGCGGGAGGGCACTATTTACTGGCGGTGAAGGGCAACCAGCCCACCCTGCACGCGGCGGTGGCGGGGGTGTTCGCGGACGCCCTGGCGGCGGAGTTCGTGGGCGTGGATCACGACACGCAGGTGCATGAGGAGCGGGGCCACGGGCGGGAGGAAGAGCGGTGCGTGACCGTGCTGTACCACCCGGTCGGCCTGCCGGACGACTGGGCGGACGTGGACGCGGTGGTGCAGGTGCTGCGGGAGCGGGTGGTGAATGGGACGCGGACGAACGCGTGCCATTACTACCTCAGCAGCCACGCGGGGTCGGCGGCCGAACTGGGCGGGTTTGTGCGGGGGCATTGGGGGATTGAGAACGGGCTACACTGGGTGCTGGACGTGGCGTTTCAGGAGGATGAGAGCCGAACGCGGGCGGGGCACGCCGGGGCGAACCTGGGGATGGTGCGGCGGGTGGCCGTATCCCTCTTGCGGGCCACCTCCGGGAAGGGAAGTGTCGCGACCCGTCGGCTTCAAGCCGCCTGGGACGACGACTACTTACTCGCCGTCCTCCAAGGATTCGCCCTCAAATGTGACGCGTAAGCCCTGCGTCGTACCGCTGCACCGCTTCGGCCAACAACCACTTCGGCATCAGGAAGGCGTTCTGGTAGCGGTCCACGGCGCTCTTCTGTTCGGGCGTGTCTTGCCCCTAGGTGATCTTCTGAAGGAGTCGGTACGCTTTCTCGTTGCGTAGGGCCAGGCTGTGCAAGACGGCGATCTGGTCGCTCACCTTCGGGGAGTGACGATACACGATGCGGTCGGGTTCGGACTCGGACTCGAAGAGCGACGGCCCTTGTTCACCCAGCCCGCCTTCGAGATCGGCGTGCCCGGCCTCGTGGACGAGGGTGCTGTTCCGCAGCCCCGGCTTCTCCTCGAACAGTGGCAAGTGTGTTTCGTTCATGATGATGGTGCGTGTCCGTCGCACCAACCCAGCCAGGATCATCTCCCCAGGATGCTCCTGGATCGTGTCCCACAGGATGTTCAGGCCCAAGACCTGTTCGATGATCTCCTCGCCGGGCACCGGCAGGCCGACTTTGACGCCCACCTTCGCTTCGTACTGGCGAATGCGCTGGGTGGTCACGTCTTCGATGTGTTCGTTCCGCATGAAGCGAAGGGAAGGCTTCGTCATTTCTCGTCTTTCTCCTCCTTCTTCCGCTCCATCTCTCGGAGGAGGTCGTCCAGTTCGCCGTCGTCCAACTTGGCGATATAGCGCGCAGGCAGTCGTCCGACCTGGCAGTCGAGTTCCCGCTTATCGATTGTCATCAATTGCGAGACGTTGATGACCGA
>JANNQE010000959.1:0-3150 GCA_031441625.1 Planctomycetia bacterium | reverse complement strand
CCGGCGACGGCCCCCAACCCCAATAGCAGGGAGAGGGTGATGGCGAACAGGGTGCTGGCTCTCATGGTGGCGCTCGCGGGCGGGTGGAGCAGGCTGAGCAGGTCGGGCGGTGCGGCCGGCGGAAGGGGCGGCGGCCGCGGGCAACGGGGTTACGGGTGCGGGGCGTCCTTGCTCGGTCGGGTGAACCGGCGGCATCAGCCGCCTGGGTGCTTTCGACCCAGGCCACTGACGCCGCCGGTTCACCCCGACTCACCCGCCGCTCGTTCGACCGCACGGACTCAGGACGCCTGCACCAGCACCGTCGGGGCGACGCCCTCGCCGTCGCGGTCGCACACCACTGCGTTGAACTCTTCCTCGGCCAACTTGCGGCACACGAGCGAGTGCTCGATGTCGGCCACCGGCATCGACTCGTGCGGGAACCGCCACATCCGCAGCTCGCGCACCCACACCGCCGCGGCCAGCCACACGGCGTGCGGCCAGCCGGTCAGACCGGCCGACGGGCTGTCCTTCCCGAGCCGTTCCAGGTCTGCGTCCAGGTCGAGCAGGTCGGACACGGTCTGGATGATGATGGTGCGGTGGCGATCCGGCACGGTGTCGCCCGTCAGCACCCGCCGGTAGTCGCGGGTGACGATCCGCAGCACGGCCGACAGTTGGTCCCACTTGGCCAGCAGGAAGCGATCGTCCGGGTTGATGAACAGATCAGGCATGTCGGGCCTCGGCGGTGGGCGGAAATTTGCCAAACCTCCGATTGCAATCCGGCCTCGCAACTGGACATGAATTCCGACAACTTTCCCGAAATACTTTTCCGCCCCGGCTCACGGCAACCCCGACCACTTCCTCACGCCCCACTCGGCGACCAGCAGGCCAAGCACCAAGATCAGCGTCAGCCACGACTTGCGCGCCGGGTACTCGGTGCGGGTGTCCACTCTCGCCACTTTCGCTTGAAGTTGCGAGAGTAGTTCCTTCATCTGGTCCGGCTGGTACACCTTCCCCCCGCTGCTCGCGGCGATCTCTTCGAGCAACGGCAGATCGGCGGACAGTTCGACGACCTCCTCGTTGTCCGGCGGCAGCACCTCGAACGTGCTCCGCAGCTTGCTCGGCTGGCCGTCCGACCCGACCGGCCCTTGCAGTTGCGCCTCCCAGTCGGGGATTTCCAACTCGATGGCGTACCGACCGGGGGCGAGGTCGCGGAGCTTGCCGGTCACGTCGCGGGGGCGGCCGTCCGGCTGTTGAAGCGGTGTGAATCCGAGCGGCTGCTCCTTCTCGCCCTCTTTCACCGGCAGTCGGATCACCCGCACCCCCTTCAGCGTGTTCGGCTTCAGCTTGTCCACCGCCTCCGTGCCGCGGGCCAGCACTTCCACGTCCTGCCCGGTGCGGAAGGCCGGCTCGCGGGTGCCGAAGCGGATGGTGCCGGCCGGGTTCTGCGCCGGCAGCAGGCGGTCGGAGGCCGCCCACTGCGCCACCTGCCCCCAGAACTTGTGGTGGTACTTGTCGCCCACCTTGTATCGCCACCGCCACGTGGAATCGATTCCCACGTACAGCACCCGCCCGAACCCGTAGTTCTGCCGGGCGATGATCGGCGCGCCGTTCGTCTCGGCCAGCACCTCCGCCCCGTCCTTCGCCCGCCCGGTCGTCGCCCAGTAGTGCGGCGGCAACCCCTCCCAGATGGCGCGGGTCTGGGCCGACGTGTCGCCCAGTTGCAGGAACCAGCTCCGCTGGCCGTCGGGGGCGAGGGTCAGGCGGAAGCCGTTCTTCTCCTGGTACTCCGTCGGGCCGGTGATGGGCAGCAGCTTGCGGAGCGGGTTGGCGTCGTCTTGAAATGCCGCGGGCACGCTCCGCTTGCCGGCCACCACCACCAGAGTGCCGCCGTCCTCGGCCACGTACTTCTCCAGCCATGCCCAATCCCGCACTTGCTCCGGTTCCACGTCGCCCAGCACCAGACAGTCGTACCCGGCGATCTCGTCCGGCGGGGGCAACGTGCGGGCGGGGGTGCCGAACTTCTTCAACTGCTCGTCGGTCGCGGTGGTGACCCGCGGCTGGCGGAACACCACACTCCGCACGTCCATGTTCTCGTCGCGGCCCAGGCAGGTGTGCAGGTAGTGAAACTCCCACCGGGCTTCGCCGTCGATCAGCAGCACGCGGGCGCGGTCCTTCACCACGTTCACGCGGGCGGTGCGGGTGTTGTTCGACGGGAACTTGTCGGCCGCGGTGTCCGACTTCACCGTCACCGTGAGCGACTGCGGGCCGGGGGCGTCCAGCTTGGCCTTCATGGCAAACTGGTAGGTCTGGTCCTGCCCGTTGTGGCGGATCGTCTCCTTCACCGGCGGGCGGGGGTTGCCCTTCTCGTCGGGCGGCAAATCGAGGCTCACGTCAATCGGGCCGGGCGGCCACCCGGTCACCCGCACCGACACCTCAACCGGTACGGAACTGCCCTTGAACACGGTGCTCGCCTGCGGCTGGGCGGCGACCACCGCCACGTCCGCCGGCGGCACGCTCGGCGCGAGCACGACCGGGTAGACCGGCAGCCCGCGGGCGGCGAACTCCTGCACGCGGCCGAGCGGCGAGTCGCCCCAGTTGTGCCGCCCGTCGGTGAGCAGCACCACCCCCACCAGCTTCGACGTGGCCGAGTCCGCCGCACTGTCGCCCGCCTTCACCACCGGCAGCTTCATGTCGGTGTACACGAGCTGGCTGCTGGAGGCGCCGGCGGCGAGCAGGCGGTCGGCGTCGAGCTTCGCCTTCAACTCCAACGGGTCGGTCGGCAGCCCGCGGGACGACTGGTCGAACGCGATCAACTCGACGGCGTGCTTCTTCGACAACTCGGCGAGCAGGTCCGCGCCGTCCGGGGTGAGGATCCGCTCGGCGATCTTCAGCCGCGACACCTCGCCGGGGCGGGCGATGTTCAGCGCGGCGGCGATCCGCTGCTGCTCGTCGCCCGGCCGCTGCGGGTCGGCCACCCGCATACTGTCCGACGTGTCCACCGCGATCAGCACCCGGCTGGGCACCTCCCGCGAACTCACCGCCACGAACGTCGGGTCGGCCGCGGTGGTGAAGAAGACGGTCGCCACCGCCGCCAGCCGGAGCGACATGAGCAAGAGCGCCACCCGCTTCGGCACCAGCCGCACCTCGCGGCGGTACAGCCAGCCGAGCAGC
>JANNQE010000958.1:0-4891 GCA_031441625.1 Planctomycetia bacterium | reverse complement strand
GCCTGGGTTCTTGAAACCCAGGCGGCTCACGCCGCCGGTTCACCAGAATCACACGTCACCCCTTCACCACCTCCACCAGCCCTTTCGTGTCCCAGGCCACCGCCCACGCGGCGGCGTGGACCGACTTCGGGTCCGTCGCCTTCACCGACAGCTTCTTCTTCACCGGCGGCGGCTTGCCCTTCTTGCCGTCGCCGTTCTCGGTGCCGTTGCCGAACAGCCCGTCGCGGAACGTCACCCCCGGCAGGTACGAGAGCAGCATGGTCATCATGAACAGGCTGAACACGAGCAGGCCCATGAACACGCCGATGCCGAAGTGGAGCATGAAGCCGCCGATCACCATGTACGGCCGCAGGCGGGTCCACACCAGGAACGGCAGGCCGATCTCCATGAACAGGGTGAACGCCACGCCGACGGCCGCGACGGTGCTGTACAGCGGGCGGTTGGAGAATGCCAGCCGCACCAGGTCCTCGTACCAGTCGAAGTGGATCATCGTGAACTCGGGGTTCATGAGCGTCAGCCACATGGCGTCGTTGCTCCACCACGTGGCCCCCTTCAGCTTGGCCAGCCCGGAGGCCATGTAGATGAAGCAGAAGTGGACTTGCAGCAGCCGCTGGGCGAACCCGCACGCGAGTGACGGCGGGGGGGCGGTCAGGAAGGCCGCGCACGTGGCGTCGATTCCGCCGCTCCGGGCGAGGCTGGCGCGGGTGGCCCGGTAGCGGGCGATCACCCGGTCGAGTGACAGCGCCGCCCCGCAGTTGGCGATCATCAGGTAGAGGAGCAGGATGTTCATCATCGTGTCCTGCCCGAACAGCACCTGCGGGTTGCGGTGCAGGTACGACACGGCCGCCAGCCACGTGAGCACCGACGTGACGCGGGTGAACAGCCCGAGGGTGAACATGAGCAGCACCACCAGCACGCCGACGTGAACGGCGACCATCTCGCCCGGTTCGGTGACGTGGAACCAGACGGAGAAGATGGGCGTGCCGGCCCGCTGCAAGTGCCGCTCCTCGTACCCCCACCGCTCCAGGTAGCGGACCCGCCGCTCCCGCTCGAACGCCGGCACCGGGTCGGCGCTGTCGCGGAGGAACTCGAGCAGGTTGTCGCGGATCACCAGGGGCATCCCCTGGAGGTACGAAATGACCGTCGTCTTCGCCCGCACGTCCGTCGGCAGGGTGGTGAAGAACTCGTCCAGGTCGGCGGCGAACGCCTTCAGCGCCAGCGTCAGCATGGCCGCCGCGCGGGGATGGTCGGGCAGCGGCTCCAACGCGGCGGCCGTCGCCGTCAGGGCGGCGGCTTGGAGCGGGTACTCCCGCTCCAGTTGGCGGGAGAAGTCGCGCAGCTCGCGGGCGATGTACCGCAGCCCGCGGAACAGGCGGTTCTCGGGCGGGATGCGGTCGTGGTAGTTCCGCAGGCGGTTGGCGAACGCGCGGATTTCGGCGGTCAGCCCCTCGCCGACCGCCCCGTCGGCGTACCGCCTCGTGGCCAGGCGGTCCATGTCGTTCGCCACCCCGTCCAGCGCGTTCCACGCGCCCGTCGTGTCGGGCAGGCCGGCGGCGTACCCGGACAGTTGGCGGGCGGCCACGGCGTCGGCCAGGTCGGTCAGCGCGACCGCTTTCGGGTCGTTCGCCGGGTGCGTGCCCGCGAGCTTGCGCAGATCCCCCGCCACCCGCTGTAGGTCGGCGTCCGACATCTTGCCCAGCGGCCCGCCCCACGCGCCGTCGGTGTTCCGCAGGTAGCCGACCGAGAGCCACTCGAACACCTCCGGCGGCGGCTCCTTCTTGTCCACCGGCAGTTCGCCCGTCACCGACTTGAGGGTGGTGGCCCGCACGTCGGCGTTCGGGCTGAGGGTGGTGAGGGAGTAGTTGACGGCGAACCAGGACAGGCCGACCGGCATGTACGGGTGGACGCCCGGGTACCGCGGCTGGGCGGTGCCGTTCAGCACGCCGGACTCGTCGATCAGCCGCAGCTTGCGGGCGAGCGCCGCCTTGTCGGACGGCAGCGCCCGCACCCAGTCGAACACCGCCTTCCGCGCCCCCTCCGTCTCCGGGAACTGGGCCGAGCGGGTGAGGTCCTCGTGCTCCCACCCCGTGCCCGGCAGGCGGGTCGGCTCCTCCCACCGGGCGCGGTTGGCCGTCTCCAGGTCGTACCAGGCGTCGCGGCCGAAGAAGGCGGTCAGGTCGAACGAGTACACCAAATGGACGTACAGCGCCAGGCCGCCGGTGACGATGCGGATGAACGCCATCGCCGTCGGGTCGGTCGGGCGGAACCAGAAGCCGAGGAACTGGTCCCAGGCGGATTTGATCGCGGGCGGGATGGTCACTCCTTGCCCTCCCAGGGGAACTCGCGGCCGGCGTACCGGGACATCCAGTCGACGAAGGTCAGTTCGCCCTTGCCCACGTTCGGCGTGTACTGCACGGGCGTGTACCAATACAGGAGCGGGTCGTTCGGGTCTTTCAGGGTGCCGTCCGGCGTGTAATCGCCCAGGTAGTACGGGGCGTACACGGCCGGGTGGTACGGGCTGAGGCCGATCGTCCGGGTGGGCCGCGACTTGTCGAACGTGGCCGGGTTCCGCTCGCGGATGCGGGCCATCTCGGCGTCCTCGTGCTCCAGGAACTGCGGCGCTTCGATGATGCGGTGCTCGACGCGGAACATCTTCAGGCCCGTCACCTGGTGCCGCAGCTCCCGCCCGTCGGCCGTCGTGCGGTTGCGGGTGTACTCGACCGCCAGGTGCCGGGCGTACGTCGGGTACACCGCCCGGCGGGTGGCCGACTGCGGCTGGCGGTACTGGTTCAGGTCCACCTGGAACTGGTCGATGGTGGCATTCGGCACCACCACCTGCTTGCCCGTCTTGTCGTTCTGGTTGGCCACCCGCCGCTGCACGATGTCCGCCCGCTCCCACGTGGCCGGCAGCATGGTGCCCGGCGTGCTGTACGAGGCCAGTTCGGTGAGCGACAGGCGGCGGTAGTACGTCAGCCCGAGGGGGTCCTTGTAGTCGTTCCGCCGCTTGGGCAGGTCCACCCACTCGGCCGTCGTCTGCGTCTTGCCCGTCTTCGGGTCGAGGACCGGCGTGTACTCGCCCGTCTTCGGGTCGGGGGTCGGCTCGTACAACTCGTACTCGAGCAGGATGAAGAACTTGCTCGCCGGGCCGGGGTCCGGGGAGTAGAAGTGGTAGGCGTTGCTCTGGTACGTCAGGCGGAAGTACGGCAGGTACACCCGCAGGGCGGACTGGTTCGACACCCACGCGGTGCGGCCCTGCGTGTCCGGCCACGTGACGGCCGTGAGTGTGCCGCCGAAGTGGACGAGCACGGCCACGGCCAGGGCGGACAGCCGCCACTTGAGGGGCAGGAAGCCCAGCCCGCCGCCGACGGCGGCGAGTGTGCCGCCCACGGTCAGCGGGATCTTGAGCGAGTCCCAGTGCATGGGCAGGCCGCCCGCGCCCAGCAGCGCGGCCCCCGCGAACGCCAGCCACGCCAGCCGGTGCCCGCCCCGCATCCACACCCCGCTCGCCGCGGCCAGCACGCCCACCGCCACCAGCCCGACCCGCACCGTGCTCAGCGGCGTCGTCTTGCCGATCTCGGCCTGCAACCGCCGCATCTCGCCCTCCGACCGGGTGCTGTTTACCCCGCCCTGCCCGCTCGCCCACTTCAGCCGTTCGGCCATTTCGGGCGGCTGGTTGGTGACGGCCGACCAGTCGATGGCGAAACCGACGACCCCGGCCACGGCACACGCCGCGAGGCCGCCGAGCAACACCCGCCACCCCCATTCGGGCGACAGCGGGGGCACCGCCTCGACCGGCGATGGCGACAACGCTTTAGCAGTCACGACACGTCCCTCCCTGGTGCGACACGCGGTGCGAGTAGAGTATGGATCGGCCGACCCGCTGAGGGAGTCAACGAATCCTGTGGGGAAATGTTGGAGGCGAACGGCACGACGGGAGTCCGCCGGTTCGGGGGTGAACCGCGGGCGTCAGCCCGTCGGGTGGTCGGCTGTCGCCGGCCTCTGTGACCCCGGCGACAGTTCGCACCCACCGACCTTGCGGTCGGGGTTCGCCAAATCCACCGGCCGACTCACGTCGCGCCGTTCGCCTTGCCCAGCACCAGATCGACCACCCAGCAGCCGCGGGCGTGGGTGGCCTTCGGGTCGCGGCAGTGAGACAGGATGTCGGCGTGGTCGCAGCCGGCCTCTTCGAGCGCGTCGGCCAGGATGGGCAGCAGGGTGAAGTTGCGGGTGTCGTAGGCCGTGCGGGCGAGGGCGATGGCGGATTCGGAACGCCACGACGGGGAGAAGGCGACCGGGCGGTACGGGTTGCCGAAGACGCAGCGGAGGAGATTTGGGTTGAGGAATCTGGCCCGCGTTCCGGGAAGATTCCGGCCGTAACTCCCTTCGGGACCGCTGTAGCCACTCAGACACCATTCTGCAAAATCCGCAGCCTGTCGCAGGGTATCTCTCGCATCGAATTGCTCGATCACGCTACACCACCCCGCAATTGCCTGGAGCCGCTCAACTGGCATCTCATCGACGAACCGAATCCAATGCACAGTTTCAGCGTAGTAGTCGGGGAACTCTTCTCGTAACTCCTCCATGGAGTCGAATCGGAAGACATCCGCCTCGGCGAGCCATGACAGATTTCGCCCATTACTGTTAACCTTGCCCTCGACATGACGTTCCAGCCACTCGACTGCATTCTTGCTGTGTTCACCTGGCAGCAAGGGCCAGATAGCCCGACCGCAAGCGGCGAACCATAACTGGGATTTGCGATCCCCCGCTGGTCGAGCAAGCCATTCGAACAGCAGTTTGCTATCGGTACTGGTGCGCCAGCGGTCTTCAGTCACGTCGCACCTCAAGAAACAAGTTCGCCCGACGCGCGAGCGAGGGGCAAGCCACCTTTGGT
>JANNQE010000957.1:0-5748 GCA_031441625.1 Planctomycetia bacterium | reverse complement strand
CGGGTGATGTGCTCACCCGCTCCCTCGCGGTCGCGGCTCGTCGAATCAAACTCGTTACCGGCCGGGGCGACCGCCGGTGGGCGGCGTACTAGTGCCACCACCGGGGTTGAACGGCGACCCGCTGCCGCTCGTCCCGCGGGTGTCGCTGCCCGACCGTGACCCAAAGATGCCCGGCCCGCGGCTGTCTTTCTTTTCGTCTTTCTTCTCGTCCTTTTTCTCGTCTTTCTTCTCGTCCTTCTTCGGCTCTTTGCCGGAGTCTCGGCTCTTCTCTTCTTTCTTCTGCTGCTCTTCCAGCGCGGCCCCCGGCGACACCGGGGCAACGCCTTGGGCCGGCTGGCTGCCGGACGACTGCGACCCGCCGCGGCCGGTGCTCGCCTGGGCCAGCATCGCCGGGGTGAGCTTCTTCACCCGCATGTACTCTTCGGCCGTCAACAGGCCGTCGCCGTTCTGGTCCAGCCCTTTGAACTCGACCAGTCGGGTCTCGGTCGCGTCCCAGTACTTGACCCACTCGTACAGGCCGATCTGCCCGTCCTTGTCCGAGTCGGCGTCGAGGAAGTAGGGGGGCAGCCCCTGCGGCAGGTGCCCGAAGCGGTACACCAGCGGCTTCGGCTCGTCCGGCTCTTCCAGTTTCCGTTCTTCGCGGCTGCCGTACCCGCCCGGGCTACCGCCGCCACCGCCACCCCAACCGCCCGGGCTACCACCGCCGCTCATCCCGCCCATCGCGGCGGTGAAGTACACCGTGTACTCGGCCATGTCGATGCTGCCGTCTTTGTTGGTGTCGTTCTGGTCGAACGACCCGGCCAGGCGACGGGAGCCGTTCGCCGCTTCGTCCTTGCTGATCTTCCCGTCTTGGTTCCTGTCCATCTCCTTGAACCGGCTTTCCGGGTTCATTTGACCGCCGCCCCAGCCGCCGCTACCGCCGCCGCCGAACCCGCCGCCGGGGGGCATGCCGCCACCGGGTTGCGTGTTCATCGTCATGGTCATGGACGTGCCGCCACCGGTCGGCCCGCCGAGGACGACCACCTTGTCACCTCCGGGGGCGGTCGGGGTCGCGCCGGGGGCGGTCCCGCCGGCGGTCCCGCCGGGGGTCATGCCCCCCATGCGGGCGGCCACCCGTTTCTCCACGTCCGCCCGGAAATCGGCCTTCGAGATGGAGCCACTCGAAGGCAGCGGGGGCGACCCGAACCGTTGGTTCATCATGTTCGACTGTTCGCGGACGTCGGGCGGGATCTTCGAGTATTCGAGGGTCTCGCCGCTGCCGCCGTAGGACTTGACCAGCCGGTCGAACGAGCTGTCCGCCATCGCCCCCATGTTGAACCCGCCCCGACCACCGCCGCCTCCCCCACCGAATCCGCCACCACCACTGGGAGGAGCGCCGCCGCCACCGGGAGGGGCACCACCGCCACCGCTGCCGAACCCGCCACGCTGTCCGAGCGAGTCGTCGGGGGCGACGAACATGATGCCGGCGAGGACGGCGGGGATGAGCAGACGCTTCCAGCGGAACCGGATCATGACGACCCCTCGGTAGACGGGCGCTCCACCATTACTGTCACGATGATAGCTTCCACCCCGCCGCCGCGTCTGCGCCCCCCGCCGCAAGTCTCATCCGCCTCTCAGGATTGGGCCAGACTTTCCGGAATCGAGCCAGGACCGGCGGGAACTGCCGATGCTGACCACCCTCTCGGCGCCGCCGAACCACAACGAACCCGAAAACCCGACATGCGGCCCCGGTCTGCTGCAACGCCTGGGACGGTGGCGGTCGGTCTTAGGGTGCCACTGGGTTTGCCAGTGCCGGGCGGACCCGTGCACTGGCAAACCCAGTGGCACCCTGAGATCACCCCTCGTCGCTCGCCTGTGGCACCTGCGTGCCCAAGCCGGTTTGCGGGACGAAAATCATCTCCGTCCGATTTAAGCCCCCGTCGAGGGTGCCACTGGCCGATTTCACGATCTGGTCAATCGTCGTTCAAAATCGTCCCGACACCGCGGCTCTTGCTCAGCCGCGAATTGCTGCTGATGCCGAAAAGATCGACGTAGAAGGTCTCGTCCGCCTCCCTCCTGCTGTCGCCGTTGACGAAGATCGTCAGGGTCTTGGACGTCTCGCCGGGCAGGAAGGTGAGGGTGCCGGTCTTCGCGGCGTAATCGCCGCTGCTCGCGGTGGCGGTGCCGTTCACGGTCCTGTACTGCACCGTGACCGGCTGGGCCGAGGCGAATTCGAGGATGACGGTGAACGCGAACGTCGTCTGGCCCCTCTTGCCTTCCAGACGTGTCACGTCGCCGATGCTCATCTGCGGGGACCGAGTCGGCGACCAGTTGCCGTCATTGAGGAGGACGGAGAAGTTGGCGGCGTTGGTACCGGTGCGGACCGCCACGAGGTCCGGGAGGGCGTCGCCGTTGAAGGCACCGACCGCGACGGCGTAGGGCGCCCCGCCGGCGGGCGACCCGCCCGCGTAGTAATTCATGGCGACCTGGAAGGTGCCGTTACCGTTGCCGAGGAGCACCTTGACGGTGCCGTCGCTGCACGTCGTGATCAGGTCGCGGCGGCCGTCGCCGTTGATGTCGGCCGCCGCGATCGAACTCGGGTTCTCGCCGACCATGTAGGTGCTCGCGGCCGCGAAGCCGCCAGTGCCATCGCCCAGGAGCACGCTGACGGTCCCGGCGTAACCGTTGTAATCGGCGGCGGCGAGGTCGGGCTTGCCGTCCCCGTTCAGGTCCGCCACCGCGACGGCGATGGTCATCATGGGCCCGGCACCCGCGCTAAAAAGGGCCGGCGCCCCCAGGGTGCCGTCCCCGTTGCCGAGCAGCACTGTGAGGGTGTTGTCGAAGTTCGTCGTCACCGCGTCGAGCCGGCCGTCGCCGTTGAAGTCCGCCGCCTGGACGGAATACGGCTCACGGCCGTAATCCCCGCCGGGCAACACGTGCGAGGTGCGGCTTCCGAACGTGCCATCGCCGTTGCCCAGGAACAGGTCGAGGGTGGACTCTCCCGTGTCCGGGCTGCCAAAGCTCGTGCCGGCCGCCAGGTCGAGCCGGCCGTCGCCGTTGAAGTCGCCTGCCATCACGGACAGGCCAATGGAGGCGAGTACCAGGGTCCGGGGCGCCGCGAAGGTCCCGTCCCCGTTGCCGAGGAGCACGCTGAGCGTCCCGACGTCGTTGGCCGTGGCGAGGTCGAGCCGGCCGTCGCCGTTGAAGTCGCCGCTCGCGAGGGAGCCGGGCCCGCCCCAACTGGTCCCCGCGGCGCTCGAGCGGGGTGCCTGGAACGTGCCTTCGCCGTTACCCAGGGACACGCTGACGGCGTTTCCACCGACGGTGCGGTGCACGGCGATGTCCGCACGGCCGTCGCCGTTGAAGTCGGCCGTGACTACGCCCCCCCCGCTCGTGCCGCCGCCGAGGGCGTAGTTGACCGGCACCCCGAAGCTTGGAACGTCACGCGTCTCCAGGGTTTCCAGGTGGAGTCGCTGGGCGGCGGGCCTCCGGCGGCTGTGCAAGGGATGGAAATGCATCGGCGAACCTCCAGGGAAAACGGTTTGCGGGGTCAACCTAACAGTTGATTCTCCAACCTTCGGGCCGGAGAGTGTTTGAAGGGTAACGCTGCCAATTGCAACGGTCAATCGAATTTCGTCTAGCGTGTGCAGGTGGGTCCGACAGCACGTCCCCGCTATCCGGCCGATCCGCCACCGCTATTCCTCCCACTTCACGAACGCTTCGAGGGCGTAGTACTCGGGCAACCCGAGGGCGTCGTAGGTGGCGGCGGTGCCCAGGTTGCGGTCTTCGGCTCGTTGCCAGAACTCGCGGCGGTCGGTGCCGCCGGGGAACATCGCCCGGTCCTTCTGGCTCTGGTGCCGAAAGATCGCCTCCTTCTTGCGGGTGAGCACGTCCGGACTCAGCGGCACCGCCATCTCGATCTCGTGCGGCTCCCACTCCTCCCACGCCCCCTTGTACAGCCACACGTCGAACTGCTGTTCCTTCGCCCGCACCCGCCGCACGGCTTCGTAAATGGCCTCCGCACAGGTGCGGTGCGTGCCGTGCGGGTCGCTCAGCTCGCCGGCCACGTAGATTTGCGCCGGCTTCAGTCGCTCGAACAGGGCGACGATGTCGTCGATGTCCTCCGGCTGGACCGGCTTCTTGTGGACCGTGCCGGTGCGGTAGAACCGCAGGTCCATGAACTCCAGTTGCTCGGCCGGGATGCCGCACGCGAGCGCCGCGGCGCGGGCTTCCGTCGCGCGAATCATCCCCTTCACCGCCAGGATTTCGGGGCTGTCGGGTTGGCCCGGTTTCTTCGAATCGATGTACTGGTTCACCCGCTCCTTGATGGTGCCGGCGATGCTCTTCTCGGACGAGTCGCCGAACCCGCCGAGGAACTCGTCCACGAAGTCCACGAACCGGCGGGCGTCGTGGTCGAAGACGGCGATGTTCCCGCTCGTCATGTACGCCACATGCACCTTGTGCCCCTGTTCGACGAGGCGGATGATCGTCCCGCCCATGCTGATCACGTCGTCGTCCGGGTGCGGGGAGAACACCAGGATGGCCTTCGGCTCCGGCTTGGGCGGGTCGGACTTCGCCTCCAAGCCACGCCCACGGCGGTCCGTGGTGCCGCGCCCGGCCGGGTACGGCTGAATCGTGGCCAGGCGGTCGTGGAACACCGCCTCGCCGATCTTCTCGGCCGGCCCCTGCTCGCGGAGTAGCTCGTACAGGTGGTGCTCGCGGAAGTCCTCGTCGTTCAGCTTTTGCAGGCCCTTCTTCACCGTCAGGCTCAGCCACACGACCGCCTGCCGCACCCGCTCGGGCGTCCAGTCGAGCGGGCCGACCTGCCACGGGCGTTTGACGGCGGTCGTCTCGGCGGCGGCGGCCGGGTCGAGCAAGAAGGCGGCGTCCGCGTGCTCTTGCAGGAAGCTGGCGGAGATGGCCTCGGTGGGCGGGCACTCGATCGCCTTGTACACGACCGACGCTTTGTGTTCGCCGAACGCCATGAGGAACACGCGGCGGGCGTCGGCGATGGTGGCCACGCCCATGGTAATGGCCTGGGCGGGCACGTTCTCTTCGCCGAAGAAGCCGGCGGCGGCGTCGCGGCGGGTGATGCTGTCGAGCGTCACCAGCCGGGTGCGGCTGTTCCGCGGGCTGCCCGGCTCGTTGAACCCGATGTGCCCGGTGCGGCCGATGCCCAGTACCTGGATGTCGATGCCGCCGGCGGCGCGGATCGTCCGCTCGTACCCGATGCAGAATTCGTCCACTTCTTCGGGGTCGAGGGTGCCGTCGGGGATGTGGATGTTCTCCCACTTGATGTTGATGTGGTTGAACAGCGTCTCGTGCATCCACTTGAAGTAGGAGTGCGAGTCCTCCTTCGGCATGGGGAAGTACTCGTCCAGGTTGAACGTGACCACGCGGGAGAAGTCGAGGCCCTCCTCTTTGTGCATCCGGATGAGTTCGCGGTACAGGCCGACGGGCGTGCTGCCGGTGGCCAGGCCGAGGACGGTCGGCTTGCCGGCGGCGTTGCGGGCGCGGACCAGCTTGTCGATCTCGCGGGCGACGTACTTGGCGGCGGCGGTGCTGGTGGTGAACCGCTGAGCGGGCACGCGGGTGTGCGGCAGTTGCTGGGGGGTGGTCGACGGCGGCATGAGGAACCTGACGGGGAGGGACGACGGTTGTGTGTTGTCTTACGGCCCGCGCCGCGGGGCGGAAACGAGGCCGCGGCATGTCCTGTTAGCCCGACGCGCGAGCGAGGGGCGAACCGCCTGGGCTGACTGCCGAGGAGGT
>JANNQE010000956.1:0-3286 GCA_031441625.1 Planctomycetia bacterium | reverse complement strand
CGCCGGTTCGCCGACGAGGCCCGCATCACCGGCCAACTCCAGCACCCGAACATCCCCGCCGTCCACGACCTCGGCACCCTCCCCGACGGCCGGCCGTTCCTGGCCATGAAGCTCATCAAGGGCCAGACACTCGATGACTTGCTGAAAGCACGGCCCGATCCGTCGGTGGAACGCGGCAAGTATGTGGCCGTCTTCGAAGCCATCTGTCAGGGGGTCGCCTACGCCCACGCGCACGGGGTGATCCACCGCGACCTGAAGCCGGCGAACGTGATGGTCGGCAGCTTCGGCGAGGTGCAGGTGATGGACTGGGGGCTGGCGAAAGTCCTCGGCACCCACGCCGCCGCCGACACGGACCCCGAATCCACCTCGGCGCAAACGGAAATCAAGTCGATGCGGGACTCGGAGAATCTGCTCACCCAGGCCGGCAGCGTCCTTGGTACGCCGGCGTACATGCCGCCCGAGCAAGCCCTCGGGGCGCTTCACGAGATCGACCGGCGCTCGGACGTGTTCGGGCTCGGCGGCATTCTGGCGGCGGTCCTCACCGGCCGCCCGCCATTCGTCGGCGATACCGGCGAGACGACGCGAGTGTTGGCCGCCAAGGGCAAGGTTCAGGACTGCTTCGCTCGGCTCGATGCCAGCGGGGCGGACCCGGAGTTGGTGGCCCTGGCCAAGCGGTGCCTGGCCCCGGAGAAAGCCGACCGCCCGGCCGACGCGGATGGGGTGGCGAAGGCGGTGGCGGCACTGCGAACCGCCGCCGACGAGCGTGCCCGGCAGGCGGAACTGGACAAGGTGCGGGTCGAAGGGGAAAAGTCGGCGGCCGAGGCACAGGTGGCCGAGCGGCGGAAACGGCGGCGGGTGTGGATCGGCGCGGCGGCGACGCTGGCCGTCGCGGTGGTCGGCGGGCTGGGTGCGGTGCTGGTGGTGCAGGACCGGGCGAGGCGGGACGTGGAGGCGAAGAACCGCGACCTGGCCGAGGAACAGGCCAAGGTGGAGGCGAAGAACGCCGCCCTGGAGGCCGAGCGGGCGAAGGTGGAGCAGCGGTTCGAGATGGCCCGCAAGTCGATCGCCACGTTCCACACCGTCATCACCGACGAGAAGGTGCTGGAGAACGACGCCTTCAAGGCTCTCCGCAAGAAACTGCTGACGGAGGCGGCCGGGTTCTACCGGGAGTTGGAGACGCTGCTGGCAGGGGAGGCGGACGCGAAGTCCCGCAAGGCTCTGGCCGACGGGCTGTTCCAACTCGGGGAGCTGACCGAGAAGATCGGCGACCAGACCGAAGCGCTGGCGGTGTACCGGCGGGCGCTGGCGATCCGGCGGGAGTTGGCGGCGGCCCCGGGGGCGGACGTGGAGACAAGGCTGGACGTGGCCCGCAGCCTGCGGATGGTGGGCCGGGTGTTGGCCGCCACCGGCGACCACGCCGGTGAGCAGCGGGCGTACGAGGAGTGCCGGGACCTGGCGGAATCGCTGGAGGCGGAGGCGGCGACGGACGCTGTGCGAGTGGTACTGGCCCGCAGCCACCATAACATCGGGCTCGCGCTCTCGGCGACGGGGAAGCCGGCGGACGCCCTGGCCAGCAGCGAGAAGGCCCGGGACATCCGGCAGAAACTTGCCGACGCCAACCCCGCCGTCACCCAGTTCCACAGCGACCTGGCCGCCAGCCACCTCAACATCGGTGCCCTGCTGTCGAAGACGGGGAAGCCGGCGGAGGCCCTGACTAGCTACGAGAAGGCCCGGGACATCCGCCAGAAGCTGGCCGACGCCAACCCCGCCGTCACCCAGTTCCACAGCGACCTGGCCAACAGCCACAACGCCATCGGTGTCCGGCTGTCGGCGACGGGCAAGCCGGCCGAGGCCCTGGCCAGCTACGAGAAGGCCCGGGACATCCTACAGAAACTCGCCGACGCCAACCCCGCCGTCACCAACTTCCAGAGCGACCTGGCCACCAGCCACAACGCCATCGGCTCTCTGCTGTCGGCGACGGGTAAGCCGGCCGAGGCCCTGACGAGCCACGAGAAGGCCCGGGACATTCAGCAGAAGCTGGCCGACGCCAACCCCACCGTCACCGCGTTCCAAAGCGCCGTGGCCTACAGCCACAACGCCATCGGCAACCTGCTGTCGAATACGGGGAAGCCGGCGGAGGCTCTGACGAGCCACGAGAAGGCCCGGGACATCCGGCAGAAACTCGTCGAAGCCAACCCCGCCTTCACACAGTACCAGAGCGACCTGGCCACCAGCCACCACAACATCGGCAACCTGCTGTCGAATACGGGGAAGCCGGCGGACGCCCTGGCCAGCTACATGAAGGCCGGGGACATCTTTCAGAAACTCGCTGACGCCAACCCCGCCGTCACCGACTTCCAGAGCGGCCTGGGCTTCAGCCACAACAGCATCGGCCTCCTGCTGTCGGCGACGGGGAAGCCGGCCGAGGCCCTGGCCGCCTACGAGAAGGCCCGGGACATCCGGCAGAAGCTCGCCGACGCCAACCCGACGATCCCCGGCTACCAGCGAGGGTTGACGGGATCCCTGAACAATCTCGGCCAACTGCACGCCCGGCAAGGCCGGTTGGCCGAAGCCTTCGCCTCTCTGGACCAGGCCATATCGATCGGGCAGAAGCTGGTCGCGGGGAGTCCGACGACCACCAATTTCACGTCCGGCCTCGGTTACAGTCACGCGTTCAGCGGGTGGGCGCGGGTGCGGGCCGGGCAGCCGGACGGGGCCGCCGCCGACCTCCGAAAGGCGGTCGAGCTGTGGGCGAAGGACCCGGCCCCGAGCATCGAAACGCGGTTCGAGAAGGCTCGCGCGCTCGCACTGCTGGCGAAGCTCGGGGCGGACCCGAAGTCCGGGGTGACCGCTGACGAAGGCAAGACTTTCGCGGAGAAGGCTGTCGCCTCCCTCGCCGAGGCGATCAAGGCCGGGTCATCCGAACTCAAGGAGCTGAAGGAGCCGGACTTCGACGCCGTCCGCGACCGCGACGACTTCAAGAAGCTGATGGCGGAGTTGGAAGCGAAGGCGGCGAAGTCGGCCGAAGTCGCCCCGCCGCCACGACCGGTGAAGTGACGACCCGCTGCTCCGCCCTCAGTGCCGGAAGTGCCGCACGCCGGTGAACAGCATGGCGATGCCGTGCCGGTCGCAGGTGGCGATGCTCTCGGCGTCCTTCAGGCTGCCGCCCGGCTGCACGATGGCCGTGACGCCGGCGGCGGCGGCCAGCTCCACGTTGTCCGGGAACGGGAAGAAGGCGTCCGACGCCAGCACGCTCCCTTTCGCCCGGTCGCCGGCCTTGCCGATG
>JANNQE010000955.1:0-6152 GCA_031441625.1 Planctomycetia bacterium | reverse complement strand
CGCTGCCGCACCAGCCGTAGCGTCGTGCGGGCCACTTCGCGCGCCCGCTTCGCCCCCGCTCGCAGCACCTCTTCCACCCGGCCGGGGTCGCGTTCCAGCAACTTGCGGCGCTCGCGGGCCGGGGCGAAGTGGGCGTCGATCTCTGCCAGCAACATCTTCTTCGCGTGCCCGTACCCGAACGGCTTCCCGCCGCGGCTGTCGGCGTCGTGCATCGGCTCGCGGTACAGCTTCGCCATCTGCTCCAACTCGGCTTCCGTAGCGAACAGCTTGTACAGAGCGAACACGTTGCATGTTTCGGGGGTCTTCGGCTGATCCACCGGCGTGCTGTCCGTCACCACACTCATCACCGCTTTTTCGAGTACCTTCCCTTCGGCGAAGATGTCGATGGTGTTGCCGTAGCTCTTGCTCATCTTTCGACCGTCGGTGCCCGGCACGACTGCCACTTCACCGAGTCGCTCTTGCGGCATCGGGAAAACTTCGCCGTAAGCGTTGTTGAAGTATCCCGCCATGTCGCGGGTCATTTCCAGGTGCTGCACCTGATCTTTGCCCACCGGCACGAGGTGCGATCGCACGATGAGGATGTCTGCTGCCATCAGGATCGGGTAAGAGAACAGCCCGACGCTCGGGGTGATCTTGTTCTCCACCTTGTCCTTGTACGAGTGAGCGCGTTCGAGCAATCCCATGCCCGTGACCGTGGCAAGCACCCAGGCGAGTTCCGTCACTTCTGGAATGTCCGACTGCCGGTAGAAGGTGGCTTTCGCTGGATCGAGGCCGAGGGCGAGGTAATCGAGAGCCACGTCAGTGACAGACTGTTGAAGCACTTGGCTCGGATTGGCGGTGAAGCGAGGATCGGGTTCCAGAGATGATGGAACCTTCCCACCCTTTGAAGCGGTGAAGGCAGCAGCCATTGCCTTCGCTTCCTCTTCTTTCCGCCTTACCGCGTCCTGTAACGTCGTCAGGGCGTGGTAGTCGGCGATGAAGTAGAACGCCTCGCCCTGGTCTTGCAGGGCGATGTGCTGTTGGATGGCCCCGAAGTAGTTCCCCAGGTGCAACTTGCCGGACGGCTGAACCCCGCTCAGGATGCGGGGCTTCGGATCGACGGGCACGGTTCGGCTCCTCAGTCGGTCTTGGCGTTTCCAATCGGACCACGCTACAGTACGGGCGGTTCACGCTCGCAGAAGGGGACGGTATGGACGCCGCGACGCTCGGACCCCACATCGCCGCCGACGAAGTGATTCAACCAGAGTCGTCGCCGAACATCGACCTGCTCCTCGACGCGCTGAAGATCGCAATCGCCGACTCGCGGGAGCACCGCCTGTTTCAGTCGGGCAAGCTGCCGGGGTTGTTCCGCTCGCGGTACGGCCCGCCGGCGGAGGCGGCGCTGTTCGCCATCAAGGAAGGGTTGCTCGAAACCGTCCGCACCGAGGCGAAGGGCCGGCTGATCGTCGAGTGGGTGCGGGCCACGCCGAAGGGCGTCGGGTTCGTTCACGACCACGACTCGCCGAAAGCGGTGCTGGGCGAACTCAAGCAGATCATCGGCGAAACCCGCGGAGGCATCCCGGTGTGGATGGCCGACGTGCGAACCGAGATCGCCCGCCTGACGACGCAGTTCGAGGAGCGGACCCGCGAGATGACGAGCCGATTAGATGAACTCGGTCGGCGGGTGGATGCGGCCCTGCGGCGGATCGACACCGCCCCGAAACTGAGCGACCCCGTCGCCAGGCTGGTGCCGTGGGGCGAATCGGCGCTCGAGTACCTGGACCGCCGCAGTGCCGCCGGTGCCCGGGGGCCTTGTAGCCTCGGCGAACTGTTCCACGCCGTTCAACAGACCGTGCCCGCGCTCACCGTCTCCGAGTTTCACAACGGGATACGCCGGTTGCACGACACCCGTGCCGTCCGGCTGAGCGCGAATGCCACTTCCCCCGGCTTGCGAACCGACCCGGAATACGCCATGCTCGTTGGCTCGGAACTGTGCTCGTTCGTGACCCGCTGAACAGGTGCCGCATGGCCGTCCACTTCGTCCTCCGCAGCCACTACGACAACCCGACGTGCTTCTACATAAAGCGGTTCGAGGCTGACTCGGTGCTCGCGTGGTTCCAGGGCATCTGGCAGCCGGTGCGGGCCGACGACGCCGGTGACCACGCCGACCAACTGCTCGGCACGAGCGTGTACAGCTTCGGCAACCTGTTCGAGAAGATCGACGACGAGGAGTGGCCTGCCCCGAAGACGATGAGCAAGCTGGTCGAGCACCTGAACGAGTCGCTGTACGTGAACGAGATGAAAGGCGGCGCGCATCACGTCCAGATTCACACCGACGACGACGAACTGGAGATGGCGGTCTACATCTTCGACGACCACTACGCGGCTAAGCACCCCGACCGCGTGGCGTTCTTGCTGCGGGACGACTGGCGGTTGCCCGACGGCATGGTGGCCGGCAACTTCAAACCGCCGCCCGGCGTGCCGAAGGTGTTCCCGAAGTCTGTTGCCGGCGAAGGAAAGACCTACTTCGCCCACTTCGCGGCCTACGACAGCGGTAGTTTGACCGACCTCGATCCGGGCGAATTGTGTGGCGTCATTCACGGGGTGCGGGTGCCCGACCTGCCGCGGGGGTTCTTCGCCATCCAAGCCGACTCCGACGACCAGGGGGCCGAAGAACTTCACTCTTCTATCGTGGAGGTTTTCACCGGACTCGACCCTGCGTGCCGGACGGCGAAGGGCACCGAACTGGCATTGCTGAAGGCGGTGCGGGCGAACCCGAACGACACGGCGTGTTGGGCGGCGTACTCGGACTGGTTGGAAGAGAACGGCAAGCCGACGCTGCTCGAACGCATCCTGGCCAAGTGCGATGCCCCGTGCGGGGCGGTGAACGAGTCCCGCAACCCGAAACGGGATGCCGTGTTCGTGCAATCGCACGTCGCCCAGGCGTGCAAACACGTCGCCAAGTTCGACCGCGAAGACCTGTACCACCACATCATCTTCTTCGACGACCTGTGGGCGAACGCCCACCCGCACCTGGCGAGCAGCCTTCTGCGGGCGGCGAATCGGTGGGACCCGTTATGACGACTCCGTCAGCTCGCTGACCGGCTCGCCGCGGGTCAGGCCCAGCTTGCGAAAGATGAACCGCAGGGGGGCCGTCACCTGCCACGAGCGGGAGTTGTGGGCGGCGGCGAGTGCGCGCTCGAGTGCCGCCGAGTGCGACCGCAGTGGGTCGAGTTCGGCCAACCCCTCGTTCGCCTTTTCAAGTGCCGCCACCCGATCCCGGAGCACGGCGAGTTCGGCCAAGAGTTCCGGCGGCGGGCGGAACGGCTCCATCAGGCTCACGTTCAGTGACGGCCGCGGCTCAACCCCCTGCCGGGTGGCGATGCCGACCCACCTGTTGTCCAGCCCGACGTGCGGGAACAGTTGCAACTCGAACCCGGCGCGGGCGAACGCGGCCGTGATGAACGCGGCCGTCCACCCGCCCTCCCACCAGCCGAACTTGCGGATGCAGTACACGGCCTGCTCGTCCAGTCGAAGCCCCCAGTGCGCCCACGGCATCTGGTCGACCGGCTCGCCGGCGAACGCCACCTTGCCGCCCGGTTTGACGAACCGCCCGAGCCGCGCCACCGTCTCCCACGGCTTCGGGCTGTGGTGCAGGCACTCGTAGAAGAAGAGCAGGTCGAACCGGCGGTCGGTGTCGAACGTGTCGAACGGGCTGCACACGGCGGTGACGGGCAGGCCGAGCCGCTCGGCCCGCCGCCGCACCAGCTCGACGAACAGAGGGTTGATGTCCAGCGCCGTCACCTCCGCCCCGCAGAAGGCCATCATCTCCGAACTCATCCCCCACCCGCTGCCGGCGTCCAGGACGGCCGCGTTGCACGGCAGGTCGGCCATCATCAGGCAGGTGTGGATGGTGCGGGCGTTGCGGGACACGAAACTGACATCCCCCACGCCGTACGGGTTGACCCCCGCCACGCGGGCGTCCACGTCGACCGGCATCAGTTCGCCCGTCTGTTGGTCGAGCGGGCGGCCGGCGATCTCGGCGTACAGAGCCACCTGCTGGGCGTGGTACTCGTCCGAGAACGGGTCGAGGGACTCGTCGATGACGGTGTCGTAGGTCAGGCGGAAGTCGGCGGCGTAGGCGGTGGCGTCCGGGTGGCCGAGGCCGCCGAGGCGGTCGCACTCGGCCACGAACGCGCCCAGGTCCCGCGTGTGGATGTGTCTCATGCCCCTCCCCGGCCGTTTCGTGAACAGGGCGGATACCACATTCGCCGGCGGAGTGCAACGCCGTCACATCATCGTGCGGAACTGCTCGAACAGGTAGGTGCTGTCGTGCGGGCCGGCGGCGGCCTCGGGGTGGTACTGCACGCTGAACGCCGGCAGGCTGGTGCAGGCCAGCCCCTCGCACGTGCCGTCGTTCAGGTTGATGTGTGTGACTTCCACGTCCGGCGGCAGCGTGTCCGGGTTCACCGCGAACCCGTGGTTCTGCGTGGTGATCTCGACCGCCCCGGTGAGTTTGTTCAGCACCGGCTGGTTCGCCCCGCGGTGGCCGAACTTCAGCTTGAAGGTGTCGGCCCCGAGCGCCCGCCCGAGCAACTGGTGCCCCAGGCAGATGCCGAAGACGGGCTTCTTCCCGAGCAACCCCTTGATGGCGTCCACGGCGTAGTCGAGGGCCGCCGGGTCGCCGGGGCCGTTGCTCAGGAACACGCCGGCCGGGTTGTGGGCCAGCACCTCCGCCGCCGTGCAGGTGCCGGGCAGCACCGTCACTTTGCACCCCACTTGGGTGAGGCACCGCAGGATGTTCCACTTCATGCCGTAGTCGATGGCGACGACGTGCGTGTCGGCCGGCCGCGGAGCGATGACGTGCTTGCTCAGCGAGTCGAACCCCTGCTCCCACCCGAACGGGCCGGGCGGGATCACCTCTTTCACGTAGTCGCGGCCGGCCATGCTGCCGTGCGCCTTCGCCTTCGCCACCAGCGAGCGGTCATCCAGATCGACGTTCGACAGCACGCCCGGCATCGCCCCGCGTGTCCGCAACCGCCGCACCAGAGCCCGCGTGTCGATGCCCTCGATGCCGACCACGTTCGCCCGCTTCAGGAAGGTGTCCAGGTCGCAGTCGCTGCGGAAGTTGCTCGGCACGCGGGTGAGTTCCCGCACCACGAACCCGCTCACCTGCACCGCCTTCGACTCGGCGTCCGCGGCGGTGGTGCCGTAGTTGCCGATGAGCGGGTAGGTCATGGTCACGATCTGACCCTTGTAGCTGGGGTCGGTGAGCACCTCTTGGTAGCCGGTCATGGACGTGTTGAACACCACCTCGCCGGTCATCTCGCCGGCGGCGCCGAACGCCCGGCCGGTGTACACGGTGCCGTCTTCGAGGGCCAGTTTCGCGATGGGCATGTCGGGTCCGCGGGTGTCGTTGCAAACTCCACGCATGATACGGAGCGGGAGTACAATCAGCCACGGAGGACCACCCATGCCGCTCCGCGACCACTTCCACCCGCCGCTCTCCACCCGCCACCCGTTGGACAAACTCCACGCCGGGTGGCCGATGGTAATGGTTCAGCACCTGGCCCCGAAACTCCCGCCGGGGTTCGAGGTCGGCCCCGGCGTCTACATCGGCGACCGCTCGGGTTACGAGTTGGACATCGCCACGTTCGAGCGTGACGAGTCGGGGGAGTCCGCAGAGACGGGAAGTGGTGGGGTGGCGACCCTCACCTGGGCACCGACTCAGCCGACCGTATCACACGTCACCGACATTCCCGATCAGGACGCCTACGAGGTGCGGGTGTACGACGCCGATCACGGCCAGCGGCTGGTGGCGGCCGTGGAGATCGTTTCGCCGGGAAACAAAGACCGCCCGACGAGCCGGCAGGCTTTTATCAACAAGGTGGCCGACCTGCTGAGACAGGACGTGTGCGTGAGTGTGGTCGATCTGGTGACGGACCACCACTTCAACCTGTACGCCGAGTTGATGGAGTGGATCGGGCACCCCGACCGACTCCTGAACGGCGACCCGCCGACGATTTATGCCGTGACGATGCGACGGAGGGAGCGGGGGGGGAAGCGGCGGGCGGTGCTTGACACGTGGTTCTACCCGCTCGTTGTCGGTCAACCGCTGCCCACACTGGAACTTTGGTTGAGCGACACGAGCGGCGTGACACTCGACCTGGAAG
>JANNQE010000954.1:0-5887 GCA_031441625.1 Planctomycetia bacterium | reverse complement strand
CTCTCCCCCAGGGGAGAGGGGAACCAGGATCACACCACCGGCCACGCATCACCGACACGCCCGGTGCGGCAGACGCACTCGGTACCGCACAGCCCGCACGCCCGCACGAGCGGGCCGAGCACGCGGCGGAGCAGCCCGCCGTTCGTGCGGTCCTGGGCGTCGGCCTGCGGCACCAGCCGTGTCACGCGGTAGCGGAGCCACTTGCCGAGCACCGCGACCGTCTCGGGGGCCAGCTTGCGGTCGAGTTGGATCCGCTGCGAGCCGAGCGCGAGCGTCCACCCGCTGCCGCGTGGGGAGCGGAGCAGTTCGGCGTCTTCGTCCGGGTCGGTGAGGATTTTACCTGCGACCACAAGCCCGCGGGCGGTCATCACCACTTCACCCAACTCCCGTTCGGCCGCGTCGGGAAGGTCGATCCGCAGCACCGCATCGGGGTAGGCCGCCAGAATGCGGCGACACGCCCCCGGCGACGACTCGGCCAACTCGAACACCGGCACGGCCGGCCCGACGCTCGCCCACGGCTCACTCGACCGCCACTTCCACACCACGAATTGTAGCCGCAGCACGTCGCCCGTCGGCGTGCCGCACAGCACCCGCAGGTGCGGCAGGAACCGCAGCACGCGGAGCAAATCCAGTGGTTGGAAGCCGGCGTCGAACGCGGACGCGATCAGTCGCACGCTCAGACGGGCGGCGTCGGCCCCCGGCACCAGGTCGTCGGAGTGGGCGATGTCGGCGGCGGCTTCGGCGAACTCGGCCGACAGTTCCCCTTTGAAGAACGGCTCGAACACGTCCACCAGGGCGGCCACCCGCTCGCGGCCCAGGCTGGCCCCGTCGCTCACTTGAAGGAGCCGGGCGGCGGCGAACAAATGCACGAACACGGTGCCGCGGTCGAACCCGTCGGCCGCATCGGAGGTCAGGTCGGTCAGCACCCGCCCGCGGTCTTCGGGAGTGCCGCGGTCGGCGGTGGCCCGACACAGCCGAGTCAGCCAGTGGGCGTTCACCTTGCTCCGCTTCACGTTCGGCACGATCATCCGCCACGCCGCATCGACCACCAGCCGCTGACCCGCGGGCAGTGGCTGGCGGGTGAACGCGACGGCGGCATACAGCAACCCCGCCAGCACCGCACACCCGAGCGCGGCGAGGAACGGCTGGGTGACGAACGGCAGCAGCACCAGCACCAGCCCGGCGACGAGCACCGGCGCGGCCGCGAACACGCCGACCACCCGCGGGTCGAACCGCCGCTCCCCCTGCGGCTTCTCGGTGAACTCCTCCTTCGGCGTGACGACGTGCAGCGTGCGGCCGGCGGGCGAGTCGATCACCTCGACCGTGTACCCGTCACCGGCCAGTCGCGTTTTCGTGACGGCCAGCGGCGGGGGCACGGGGGTGAACGGGTCCGACACCGGGGCGAGGCAGTTCGGGCAGAGGCCGGTTCGGGCGTCGGCGGCGGTACGGGTGAGTTCGTCCGGCACCGGGTAGCCGACGGCGGTTTGCCGGGCAGCGACCGCTTGCAGCACCTGTTGCGGGGTCGAGTTGGGGAAGAAGCGGGCGGTCAGCGAGTACGCGGCATCGACGGCCGACGGGTCGGCGGCGGTGGTCGCGGCGGAGACGGCTTCTTCCACTTGCGGGCGGGGGTCCACGGCCACCCCGCGGTCGAACTGCAAGCGGTGGGCCTTCCACAAGTGCTTGATGAACCCGCCGCGGCGGAACGTGCCCTGGCACTTCGGGCACTTCAGCTTCACCTCCTGATTGGCCGCCTTCACCATCGCGTCGAGTGTATCACACTTCTCCACGCGGCTTTGCAGCTCGATCATCCGCTGGAGCGCCTTCGACCGCGATAGTTCGGCGGTGACGGCCCGCACGATCGGCCCGACGGTCGGCGGCTTGTCGGGCACCGACGCCAGCAGCGCGCCGGCGGCGGCCAGCCGCACCGGCACCGGGTTGTCGCGGTCGTGCAGGGCTTGCGCCCCCAGCAGCACCACCGCCGACGGCAGCGGTTCCGGCATCGTGGCGACATACTCGAGCGCGACCCGTTTGCCGGCGGCAGTGGCTTGCAGCAGCGTGAACGCCCTCACCGCGTCGGCCCCGGAGCGGGTGCGGGCGACGAGTGCGGCGAGCGCGACCTGTCGCTCCCCGCCCGGCGGGGCGGCAACGGCTTGGCGGGCGAGGTCGTCGAGTGGGGGCGGTGGGGGCATGGTGCTGAAGTTAGCCCGACGCGCGAGCGAGGGGCCAGTTCCTACGCGGACAGCAAACGACCTACACCGAACCGACACTTATGATCCCGACGCGCGAGCGAGGGCCAAGCCGCCTGTCCGCGAAGGCATTCGGCCCTCGCTCGCGCGTCGGGATAACAAGTGGTTGGATCCACGTAGCTCAATTCCTTCTCGGCAAGTTGCTGGCCCCTCGCTTGCGCGTCGGGCTAACAAGCGGCAGGAGGGGGACCATGTCACTTCTTCATCTCGACCGTGACCGTCGCGGGGGCCAGGCACACCTTGTCGTTGCACGCCACCAGCTTCACGCGGGCGGAGAGCACCTTCGCGTTCTTGATCGCGTCATGAGACAGTTCCACCTCCACCCCGCACACCCCCTCGTGCACCTTGTACTCGCCCAACTCCGACTTCTTGTCGGTCGGTTTGGACCAGATTGGCGAGCTGTACTCAACGACCTTACCGTCCGCCCGGATCTCCACCACCGTCGCCGACTCGGCCAACTTGTCGTTGCCCACCGGGTTGGCGTAAATGTGCCACCCCTTCGCCACGATGATGACCACGTTCACCTTCTCCAACCCGTCCGCCAAGTTGCCCGGCCGCAACTCCACCTTCACCACATCGGCCGAGCTTTTCGGGTTCTTCACCGCGTCGGCCATCCGTGCGGGCAGGTCGCGGAAGGCGTCGAGTGCGAGGCCGGCGTCGAGGGCGGCGAGCGCTTGCGGCACGCTCGCCGGGTCGGCCTTCATCGACGCCCCGAACCGCTTCAGATCCCGCTCGAACATCTGCCGGCAGCTCTCGTCGTCGCGGACTTTCCACAGCCGCAGCATGTTCCGCAGGCTCATGCCGTTGGCCGACGGCTGCGCGCCGTCGTAGCTGTCCATGCCGCGGGCGAACAATTTCTCGCCGTCAGACGGGGTGTTGAAATAGCCGCCGGTGTTGATCGTCTTGGCGTCCGTCGGGCTGAACTTCTGCAACTGCCAGCCGAGCAGTTCCCGCGCCCGCTTCTGCCACTTGGCGTCACTGGTGCCGTCGAACAGGTTCAGCAGGCCGTGGATCGTGAAGGCGTGGTCATCCAGAAACGCCGTACCCTTCGCCTCCGGCTTGCCGCCCGGCTTGGCGGCGTAGGTGCGGAGCGGCCGGCCCTCTTTGCTCCGCACATTCGTGTGCAGAAAGTCAGCCGCCTTCTCCGCCGCGGCGGTGTACTTCGGCTCCTTCAACACCTGCCCGGCGAGTGCGTAGGCGGCGATCATCTGCCCGTTCCACGCGGTGATGAGCTTGGTGTCGAGGAACGGCCGCGGTCGCTTGCCGCGAATGTCGAACAACTTCTGCTTCAGCGGGGCGAGCTTCTTCAGTTCGTCGTCGGTCGGGAACTTCGCCAGCCGCGGGATGTGGTACTTGCCCTCGAAGTTCGGCTTGTCGGTCAGCCCGTACACGTCGCGGAACAGCTTCGCCTCCGGCTCCTTGTCGAGTACCGTTTCCAACTCCTTCGGCGTCCAGACGTAGAACCGGCCCTCTTCGTCTTCACTGTCGGCGTCGAGCGCGGAGTAGAAGTACCCTTCCGGGGCGGTCATCTCGCGGGCCACGAACGCCAGGGTTTCGTCGATCACCCGTTTGTAAGCGGCGTTCGGCTTCTGGCGGTACGCCTCGCAGTACAACTCCACCAGTTGGGCCTGGTCGTAGAGCATCTTTTCGAAGTGCGGGACGGTCCACGTCCGCTCGGTGCTGTAGCGGTGGAAGCCGCCGCCCAGGTGGTCGTAAATGCCGCCGCGGGCCATGCCGTCGAGCGTGCGTGCCACGTGCTTCGCCAGCGCCTCCTGCCCCGGCTTGGCCGACTGCTTCAACAGGAACATCTGCGCCGCCGCCCGCGGGAACTTCGCCCCGCGGTAGTCGTTCACCGCCCGGCCCAGCCCGCCGTGGTCCGGGTCGAACTCGAACTCGCCGGCCGCCTCCGCCACCAGCTTGGCGTCGAGCGACACGAGGGCGATCCCCCGCGCCGCCCGGTTCAACTCGTCCTGCGTCATCTTGGCGATGTTGTCGGCCTGCTCGTACAGGTCCTTCTTCTTGTCGCGGTGAAGGTCCGTCACCTTCTTCAAAATGCTCGTCATGCCGGGTGAAGTGTCGTCGCCGAACTTCTTGTCGGCCGGCGGGAAGTAGGTGCCGCCGAAGATCGGCTTCGCCTCGGGCGTGAGGAACATGGTGAGCGGCCAGCCGCCGCTCTGCCCGGTCACTTGCAGGGCCGTCATGTACACGTCGTCCACGTCCGGCCGCTCCTCGCGGTCCACTTTGATGCAGACGAAGTTTTCGTTCAGCACCTTCGCAATGGCCGCGTCGGAGAAGCTCTCCTTCTCCATCACGTGGCACCAGTGGCAGCTCGAATACCCGATGCTGAGGAAGACGAGCTTGCCCTCCTTCTGAGCCAAGGCGAACGCCTCCGGGCCCCACGGGTGCCAGTCCACCGGGTTGTGGGCGTGCTGCAACAGGTACGGGCTGCTCTCGGCGGCCAGGCGGTTCGCCTTCGGTTTGTCCGCGGCGGGAACCATTGCGGCACACAGGGCGACGAACAGGAACGCGGCGGGTCGGGTCATCGGTCCGCTCCTGGGGGCGAAGACACCGCCCCGGTTACGGGTTACTATGCTGGGGTGGGCGGAAAACGGCGAGCCGAGCGGCGTAAGCCGCCGGGTTCGTCTGCCACCCGGCACTTTACGGTGCTCGTCTCGCCAACACAGACTCCACCCCCCACAGGTCTCCCCGCCATGCCCCGCCTGCTCCTCGCCTGCGGCCTGCTCGCCTTCGCCCTGCCCCTCTTCGCCCAGGACGGCAAGAAGGACGAGGAGGTCATCAAGAAGCAGAAGGCCGCCGCCGTCGACAACCTGAAGACGCTCAAGATCACCAAGCCGAGTCTGGTGGAGACGGACGGCCTGCTGGTGTACGCCGACATGCCGGAGGACAAGCTGAAGCCGATCGCCGACCTGGCGCAGAAGGTCCACGACCGCGCGGTGAAGGACCTGAAGTACGGCGAAAAGGACCGCCTGTGGAGCGGCAAGCTGACCGTGTACGTGCTGGGCGACCGGCCGACCGAGTACACGCGGTACGTGAAGCTGGTGGAGCAGCGGGGCGGCAAGCTGGACGCGGACGAGATGCAGTCGCACGGGCTGAAGCCGCAGCCGTATGTGGCGGTGACGACCGCACCGGGGACGAAGACGCTCGAAGCCGACCTGCGGGCGGAGGTGGCGACGGCGGTGGTGGCCGCGCTCGTCGATCAGAAGGCGGGGGCGGCGCTGCCGAGCTGGCTGCAAGTGGGCGTGGGCAAGGCGGTCAGCTTCCGCACCGAGGGCAACGCGAAGATGCTCGAAGCGCACAAGGCGAAGGTGAAAGTGCTGTTCACGAAGGCGAAAGTGGGCGGGTTCAAGGCGGGCGACGTGTGGGGCGACACCAAGCCGAAGGACGCCGACACGCTGACGGTGAGTTTGGCCGAGTACCTGCTGTACGGGGCCGACGCGGAGACGGCGGGCAAGTTCCTGGGGGCGTTTCGCGTGACCGACGAGCGCCGCGACCCGACCGTGATGACCGCCCTGGAAGCCGCCGGGTGGAAGGCCGACGACCTGGACCTGGCCTGGAAGAAGTGGGTGATGGGCATCAAGTGACCGATTCGGCGAGCCGGGAGCGTGGGCGACCGGAGGGAA
>JANNQE010000953.1:0-3347 GCA_031441625.1 Planctomycetia bacterium | reverse complement strand
GGGCACGTGGGAGCGGGTGCAGCGGGCGCTGGCCGCGCGGGTGCGGGTGGGCGACGGCCGAGACCCCGATCCGTCCCTCCTGAGCATCGACTCGCAGACGGTCAAATCGGCCGAAACGGTGCCCGGCGCCGGGTTCGACGGCGGGAAGAGGTTGAAGGGGCGGAAGCGGCACGTGCTGGTGGACACGCTCGGGTTGGTGTTCGCGGTGGCCGTCACGTCGGCGGGGGTGAGCGACGCGGCCGGGGCGGAGGTGGTGCTGCGAGCCGCCGAGGGGAACCGGCGGTGGGCCACCGTGCTGGCCGACTCGGCGTACCACCGGGACGCGTTGTATGAGGACATGACGGCCACCGGCGCGAGGTCCCGGTTGGTCATCGTGTCCAAGTTGGAGGGGCAAAAGGTGTTCATTCCGCAACCCATGCGGTGGCGGGTGGAGCGGCTCTTCTCCTGGCTGCGAGGGAGTCGATTGCTCGCGCGGGAGTACGAAGGGCAGGCGTGGATCTCGCGGAGCAATGTGTACATGCGGAGCATGATGTTAACGCTCAACATGTATCAACGGCAGCAGGCCAAACTCGCCCCAGCCGCGTCTGTTGGGCTGGTGGTCGCTTCTCGCACGTCAGCAATGGATCTGCGGAGAAATTGTTCGAACGACTCAACCGGATATTGATCGAGATGCGACACGCACTTCGCCAGAAGTTGTTCAACCGACTTTTGGCCCTCTCCACTGAGGGCAATACGGTACTCTGGATTCGAGCCAGAGATGATCAGGTCGGTATCTGCACAGTGTTCAAAATCGTAGGGAACGCAGTGTTTCCATGCTGACATCAGCATTCCGACGCATTGTCTGACAAGTTTGTCCGAGATCACAATGCACCTGACAATTGAGTGAGGAACCGGCAGAGTCAGGACAGCAGCGACCTAGTAGGGCCGCGGCATCGTTCCGACACTTTACAGTTGGCTGCCGTCGCATCGGCACTTTTTTACCCTGCCTGGTACGATAGGGCATCCCCCTGGCGTGCTCATCATGCCCCGGCCGACCAAGTACGACCAGCCGACCGCCGACGTGATCCTGAAGGCTGTAGCGGCCGGGTTGCCGAACGAGACGGCCGCGAAGCTGGCCGGCATCGAAGTTCGCACCCTGTACGCCTGGAAGCGAAAGGGGAAGGCCGGCGAAGAGCCGTTTGTGCAGTTTCTTCATGCCCTCATGAGGCAGCAGGCGGAAGCGGTGTCGAAGGCGGTGGAAGCGATCCGGGCGGCGGCCGAGCGGGGCGAATGGCGTGCGGCGGCATGGTGGCTTGAACGCCGTCACCCCGACCAGTACGGCACCGAGAAGCGGCGGTTGCGGGAGATCGAAGCGCGGCTGAAGGAGATCGAAGAACAGCAACGGCGGGGGTACTGACCCCTTCGCACGACACCGCGAAGGGGTAACGGTAGTGCCGTCCGCCGCGAGTTTGCGGGTCCTTCCGGGGGAGGGAACCAAATACCCCCCGTAAGGAATAGTCGGCACTACCAACAGAGTTACTTTTGTCATCCGAGGCCGCCGTGCTCACCGACCGCCGCGAACGTGCCGACGCCCGGTTCCGGGTGGTGCTGTTGAAGTGGCTGGGGTCACTGCCGGCGGCGGGGTGGGAAGGCACGTCGCACGAGCTGGGGGAGGAACTGGCCGCCTTCGCCGAGCGGCACCGGCTGATTGCGTTCGTGCCGACGTGTCCGGGCCGGGCGGTGGCGAAGCTGGCCGGGTTCCTGGCGGACAGCGGGTACGCCCTCTCCCACAACCGCACGAGCGCCGCCCGAACGCTGATCCTTCGGGCGGTCGGTTCGGGTGGCGTCTCCAGCGCCGGCCGACAGCCGATGCGATCCTGATTTCGCAGCGCCGGCGGCGGGCAGTTCTTACAGTTTTTACAGGATGAACGAAGGCGCAGTCCGATGGGCGTGTCACTCGTCGTCACCGCGGTCGGGTTCGATTTCGGTGCAGCAGATCAAGTTGGCGGTGTCGTTGAAGTACACCAGCACCTCGATGCCGTCCGCATCCTTTCCGGCATACACCCCGCCCTTGTGCTTGGCGAAGCTGACCCCGAACGCCCGGCGGGCGCTCTCGCCGTGCAGCGCGTTCGGACTCAGATCGGCCTTCGGGAACTTCGCCTTCAGCTCGCCCACCGCATCCCGGTACGTCATCGCCCGACCCCTCCGAAAATGAGAATCCGAAAAGGTAGGGGCGAAGTGGGTAGGCGTCAAGCGAGGGGAACCGGCCGACATCCGGGCGGGTATCGGCCCCCCGGACCAACACTCACAGACCCTCACTTTCCGGACGATTTTTTCCTGATGATTTCGGCAGTGCCGCCCGTTCCGCCCTGGCGGGTACGATGCGGCATCCAGTACCCCCCCGAGGTGCCCCCATGCCCCGCCCGCTGGTCGAACACGCCGGCTCCCCCTGGCACGCCGGTTCGCTGCAACGGCGGAGTCAGTTCATCGGCACACGCAAGGGGGCGGTGCGGGTGGGGGATCGTGTGCTGACGTGGGAGTTGACGGCCGACCCCTTCGGCGTTCTCGCGGAGCAGAGGGACCGAAGGGGGAAAGGCTGCCGGGTGGGGATCGTCACCACCCGGTTGCCGAGCGGCGGGCGGCGGTGGTGGTTCGTTTGCCCCGAGTGCGGGCGGCGGTGCGATCTGCTCTACCTGCGATCCGACGGGGCGGTGAAGCTGGCGTGCCGGCGGTGCTGTGGGTACGCCTACGCCAGTCAACGAACGCGACCGGCGGGACGACCGCGAGCCCGCCGGCCCCGGTCTACCGTGACCGTCACCCGAGACGTGAAGCACTCCATCAAGTGGGGTGTGCGCTGCGTTGAGAGAACACTCACCATGACGGACAGTTCCATACCCGGCCGGTGAAGATTTTTACCAACCCGCCTTCCGTCCGTTCTGCCGGTCTGAAATACTGACGTCGGGTTGTCGTCGGCCGACGGGTCGGCGGCATGAAATCGGGCGGCCGGGATCGGTGCTGTAGTCCTCACCGGGACCGGCCGCCCGGCCCTTCAGGACTACGAGCATGGCGAACGCTTTCGGACAGCCGAAGAGGGCTGCTGTTCACCCATTCACTCGACTACTCCACTTGGCCGATGTGTCGGCGGTGGCACTTCGCCGGTTCCACGAGCGTAGCTTTATCGGTGCAAACGAAGCGAACTTCGACGTGTGGCAGGAGTGGGGCTTCAAGGGTGCAATCGCCCTGATCCTGCGAACTCCAGCATGATTCCGGTGTTGGCGTGGTGAACGGTGCATGAACTTGGGTGTTGGCGCACGGGACTTGTCGCTGGACGCGGATTTCCGCAAACCCGTGGTACACCCGCCGCCCAA
>JANNQE010000952.1:0-2394 GCA_031441625.1 Planctomycetia bacterium | reverse complement strand
CCGAGCGGCACCATCGAGGAGTGCCGCTCGGCAAGCGGCACCTACCTGGTGAGCGTGAACCGCCCCGAATCTTTGCCCGAGCGGAACGTGGCGTCGAACGCGCCCGGCGTGACGACGGCGTCGGTGCGAAAGGTGCCGAACAGCGGCAGCCGCCGCTCGGCCGTCAGGTAGACCACATCCCCGCTCGTGCCGACCACATCCAAAGGCGTGCGGTAAACGAACGGCACAACCCCGGCGAACCGGCCGGCGAACGTGGCCGTGTAGCCCGTCGCGGTGGGGGTGATGTTCGCCCGGAGCGGCCCGGAGTGTCCGTTGGCGTCGCTGCTCCACCGCCCGACCCAGCGGCCGGAGTGCGGGTCGGCGGCGAAGGTGAGTGCGGGGAGGAGCAGGGCGAACAGGGCGGCGAGGGTGCGGGTCATGGTGGGATCTGGGGTCAGGGGTTGGGGGTGATTTCGACCAGGCCGCCGGGCGTCACCACCATCCTGAGTGTGTGTCCGTCGAGCAGTTTGACTCCGACGAGGGGTTCATTCCCCACACCAGAGATGAGCACGCTCCGCCACGTCCCACCCCACTCCACTTCGCCGATGTACAGGTCGAACTGACGGACGGACCCGTCGGCGAGGCGTGCCCCGCCCGACCGATGCGACACCAGCCCGATTCCGGTGGCCATTGCGACGGGCAGGGTCAGCGTGCCGGTGTAACCGGTGTCGATGACCGCATCGGAGGCGAGTGTCCCGCCGGGGCCGCGCACGGTCAACCGTAGCACACCCTCCAGCCGGGCGTTGACGGTCCCGGTCAGCATCGCCAGGCACCCATCTGGTACGCCGGATTCGGGCCGACCCGGCAGAGCCACACCTCGGCATCCGGATGCCGCTCTTCCAGTCGCCTCATCGCCGTGAAGTCGTCTCCGTCGATCTCGAAATCCTCGCTCCGCACGTCGATGGCGACGAAGTGATCGCTCTGATCCGGGCGCGGTACACCGGCGACCCGTCGGGCGTAAATGGCTTCGCCCAGACGGGCGATTTGGTCCAGGTCGCGGGCGGTCGTCGGCGCGGACATGGCAGGCTCCTGTTGGCACTCACACAGATTGTACACCCATTCACCCGCGGCACGTCGCCCGGCTACCGCTTCAGTTTCTCGCTCTGTTCCACCTGGGCCACCAGCTTCGCGTCGGCCTTGCGGGCGGAGTCCAGGAACACTTTCGCGTCCGCCTTCGGGCAGGTCAGCGCGTAGCGCACGATCGCCTTCTTCACCTCCCGCACCTCGCCGGCCGGCTGGCCCCACGCGGCGAACACCTCGGCCGTCAAGTCCCACCACCCCCACCGCCGCAGGTCTTCGATCACCAGGTCGGCGAAGTCGGTGCTGCCGAGCATCCCGCCGCACGCGGCCAGCACGTCGGCCTTCGCCTCGGATCGAGTGGCTTGCAGGAACCGCACAGTGCCGAGCGCGGACAGCCGCTGCTCGAACGGCCGCTTGTCGTCGCCCAGCACGGTGCGTACCGCCTTCCACCCGGCCTTCGGTTCGAGCAGCACCAGCCCGGCCAGCACCCCGCCGAGGCTGCCGCGGACGCGTTCGGTCAGCGGCTCCTTCAACAATTCCGCGAACACGGCGACGTGCTTCGCTTCGCCGCACAGCCCGAGCAGCGCCGCGAACACGCCGAGCCGGTCGTCGGGCGTCTTCGGGTTGGCCAACAGCTTCACCAGCCGGTCGGCGTCGAACCCGGCCTTCGCCTTCAGGATGTCGGCGTCTGGTGCTTTGGCGAATTCGAGGAAGGCGTCGGCGGCCACGGTCGGGTCGGCGGCGTCGAGGTGCTTGAAGTAGAAGGCGAGGCGTGCCGGGGCGTCTTTCGCGTCGAGCTTGGCGGCGGCGGTCAGGTAGTCCACCACCGCGGCCGTCGACGGCACCCCGCCGCTGATGGTCGGCTGGCCGTTCACCTCGTCGAAGAAGAACAGGTAGTCCGGCGGGGTGTCGCCGACCACGGGGAAGTATTGCGGCACCGTCACGCCCGCTTTCTTCTCCACAATCGCGGCGGTCTTGAGTGTCTTGGCGAAGTGAAACTCGGTGGTGCCGCCGGTGCCGCTCGAGTTCGCTTTGGGATTCTTCAGCGTGCCGACGACAGCCGCTTTCGACTGGGTGAGTTCTTCGCGGAGGGTGTTCTTGCCGAGCAGCGCCGGCCCGCACACCGAACAGGCGGCGACCGGCCAGGCGGAGAGCAGCAGCACGGCGACGGCAACGGGGGAGCGCATCCTGCGGTCCTCGGGATTTGCTCCCCTCTCCCCTGGGGGAGAGGGGCTGGGGGTGAGGGGGAAACGGTGGGGGTAGATGGGGGGGGGGGGGGGGGCGCGCGCCCGCACCCCGCGGGGCGGCGCGGGGGGCCGGGGGGGGGGGGGCGGG
>JANNQE010000951.1:0-1771 GCA_031441625.1 Planctomycetia bacterium | reverse complement strand
AGTCGCCGCGGCGGCCCTCGACGATTGTCGGGGCGCGAAGCCGTCCGGCGAAGCGGACATTCGCTCGGGCACCTTCATCGGCCTCGGGCTGGACCCGAACACGACCAACTACCACCGCCGCTGGGCCGCTCGCAGCGCGGGGGCCGACCCGGGCGAAGTCGGACCGCCGCTGACCGCGGATCGCACGATGGGCGCGCTCGGCAGCATCGCGGCCAGTCGCATCGCGCGGCTGTTCGGGTGCGGCGGGCCGAGCTTCACCTGCTGCTCGGAAGAGTCGTCGTCGGCCACGGCGGTGCAACTGGCGGTGCGGGCGCTACGGCTGGGCGAGATCGACCGCGCGCTCGTCGGCGGGGTGGACTTCACCGGCGACCCGCGGCAACTGCTGGCGACGAGCGAACTGAGTGGTGAGCGCACCTTCGCCGACGGGTCGGCCGCACTCGTGCTGAAGCGACTCAGTGACGCCGAGAAGGATGGCGACCGGGTGTATGCGGTCATCCGCGGCGTGGGGTCGGCGAGCGGCGGTGGTGAATCGCCGACCACCGACCGCGGGGTCTACGCCACCAGCTTCGTGCGGGCCTGCGGCGACGCCGGCGTGACCCCCGACAGCCTGGATTTGCTGGAGACTGCGAGCGGCGGGGCGGGCGAACGGGATGCGCTGGATGCCGTGCTCTCCACGCGCGAGCGGCCGGAGCCGTTGGCCGTGTCGTCGCTTCAACACCGCATCGGGCACACCGGGTTTGCGAGCGGGGCGGTCGCACTCGTGCGGGCGTGCCTCGCGCTTCACACGCGAATCCTGCCGCCGGCCGACCGCGACGGCTCATTCCCGTCGCCACAAGATGCGCTCGACGACGCCACCGCCCCACGGTACTGGCTGGCCGATGGCGGCTCGCCACGCCGGGCGGCCGTTGCTGCGGTGGGTGGTGACGGCAGCGTGGTGCATGTGGTGCTGGAAGAACACGCCCGCACACCGAGCACGATTCTTCAGCCTCTCGGCGAGCGGCCCGAAGCAGTGTTCGCGGTGGACGGCGGTACGGTCGGCGAGGTGCGCTCCGCGCTGGTGAAGTTGCAGGAGTTCGCCGAACTGCACGTTGATCACCAAGTCGAACGGCTGGCCCGCGAGTGGCTGCACACGCACCCGTTGCACGCCGGCCGACGATTGGGGGCCGCGGTCGTGGCCCGCGACGGCGGCGAACTGATTTCGCTCGCACAAGCCGCGATGGGTCAACTCGACGGCAGCAGTCCGATGCCGCCCGGCGTCCGCGACCGTGTGTTCACGGCAGTCAACCCGCTCGGCCCGAACGCGAAGGTGGCGTTCGTCTTCCCCGGCTCGGGCAACCAGTTCGCGGCAATGGGCCGCACGCTCGGCGTCCAGTTCCCAGAGGTGCTGAACCGTCAGCAGGCCGAGAGCCACCAGTTGCGGAGCCAGTACGCCCCGGAGGTGTTCTGGGCCGACGCCATCCCCCCGCGGGCGACCGCGAAGCAGTTCCTGTTCGGGCAGGTCACGCTCGGCACGCTCGTCAGTGACACCCTGGTCTCACTGGGGCTGAAGCCGGCCGCGATGGTGGGAATGAGCCTGGGCGAGAGTGCCGGGCTGTTCGGGATGCGGGTGTGGCCGGGCCGCGACGAGATGCTACGGCGGATTCAGACGTCGACACTGTTCGGCCCCGACCTCGGCCCGCCGTATGAGTCGGCCCGCACGCACTGGAATGTTGCGGAGGAGCAGCCGCTCGACTGGGTGACGGGCGTGATCGGCGCTTCGGCCGACGCCGTT
>JANNQE010000950.1:0-1661 GCA_031441625.1 Planctomycetia bacterium | reverse complement strand
TGCCCCGATCCCAGAGTTTACGCTGCAATTGCAGGTGTTTTGGTTTCTCGCGGTCGGTAACTCACCTCTTTCGGGAGTGGCTGAGCGTGTAGGTACGCTGCATACGCTCGCACCCAAACTTTGCTGAGGACCAGCACCCGCACGTCCACGATCACCTGACCGCCGTCAAGTCCCCATGTCATCCCCGACCGCTTCAGACGCTGGGTGAACACCGTCTTGCACGCCGCCTCCGTCACCCCGCTGCCGATCGGCAGACGCACCTTCCGGCACGCCGCGTAGTTCATCCACCGGGCGTGACGCCGCAGGTACCGATACGCCTTCCCGTACTCCGGCTTCCGGCCCCGCGTCATCTTCCGCCGGTTCTCCTGCTGCGTCGCCGACCGCAGGATGTTCGCCACCCCGCCCGTCCGGTCCCGCAGCCAGTGCCGCATCCGCCGGTACCAGGACCACGCCGCCGCCGAGGTCCCGAACAACGACTCGGCCACCGTCCACAGGTGACCGCAGGCGTGGAAGAAGTCCAGCGTCCACGCCCACGGCAGGAACCGGCCCGGCCGCCACGGGTCGGCCATCCGCGACAGCACCCGGCGAAAGAACTCCTGCGGGTGGTGTCCGCCGTCGCTCAGGTACGCCAGCCGGGGGCACGCCCCGCCACTCGCGTGCCACGCCCCCAGTACGGCCGTCAGCATCGCCGTCAGTTGCTCCGTCAGTCGGTGCTGGCCGGGTTCGGGCATCCGCCCGAGGTAGACCGTCCCCAACCGCTTCCCCCGGCGGTCGTGGACCGATACCGTGCCCGTCGCGGCCTCCTGGTATCCCCGGTCGCGGATCGGGACCATGACCCCGTCCCGGCCGCACGCCAGCGTCGGCCGGTGCTTCCCGGAAGAGGCTTCCGCCTCGGTCAGCAGTTCGAGGAGTCGCTCCACGCGGGCTTGTTCCCCCGGCCCGGCGACCCCGTCGCGGACGGCCCCGACGACCTTCCGGAGCGAGGTCACGGACCAGGACACGCCGTGCTCGGCCCGCAACAGATCCCGCACCGCGTCCTGCTCGTGTTCGGCCGACCAGCGTCCGACACGCTCGGCCAAGGCCGGGGTTGCCAGTCCGGCGACCACTCCCAATCGCAACTCCAACGGCCACACGCACGGCTCGCCCGGTTCCAGGCACTCGTACACACCGCGCCGCAGTTCGATCGGACCGAAGAGGGTGTCGAGAGTGTTCGGGGTCTTGTCCCGCCGGCGGTAGGTTTCCCGTCCGACCCGGACACGCGGCGGGCACTCCTCGGTCGGCGGCTCGGCGTGGTTGTCGACGTGTTCGATCAGGTCGCGTCCGGTCTGACGCAGGAGGGTGGCGACCGCGTGTTCGAAGGCGAAGGTCGCGGCGGGCGTCGGTGGCCGGGCGTGGAACTGGCGGACCGCCGCGAGGAGTGCGGCGAGGCGGCGGTGGAGTTGGTCCACCAGTGCGGCGGGAGCCGTGGCGGGTTCGGGCGGCGGAACGGGAGAAGGATGCATGGGGCCGTCCCGATGTGTTGGGCGGCGGGTGTACCACGGGTTTGCGGAAATCCGCGTCCAGCGACAAGTCCTGTGCGCCAACGCCCAAGTTCATGCACCGTTCACCACGCCAACACCGGAATCATGCTGGAGTTCGCAGGATCAGGGCGATTGCACCCC
>JANNQE010000949.1:0-2147 GCA_031441625.1 Planctomycetia bacterium | reverse complement strand
CAGGCCTTCGGCCTGGGGTGTTTCGCTGGCATTCACTCCCTGAACGTCAGTAGCCCGACGCGCGAGCGAGGGGCCAACCACCCGACGGTGAGTCGGTGAGCGACACATGGCCAGAAGCCTGCTAGCCTGACCGCACAAGCCGGCGGCCCTCGCTCGCGCGTCGGGCTACTGACGTTCAGGGAGTGAATGCCAGCGAAACACCCCAGGCCGAAGGCCTGAGAGTGTTCAGCCCAGGGCAACGCCCTGGGTGGGCACTGACCACCCGCAGGCTGAAGGCCTGCGACCGTTCTCCCACCCTTTCAGGGTGGAGGGCGGTGGGGTCTCGGTGCCCAGGGCGTTGCCCTGGGCTATCGACTCTCAGGCCTTCGGCCTGGGGCGGATGGCGACGGGCAGGTGGCATTCCTTTCCCGAAGGTCAGTCACAACTGGTGCGGAGTGTGTCGCTCCACTCTTGTCCGCAAAGACACTGGCCCCTCGCTCGCGCTTCGGGCTAACAAGCGGGCGAACTCATCGCCCACTCACCACCTGCCCGCGACCATTCCCCGTGGGTCCGTTCCATTCACCGGAGAGTCGGCATGAAAGTCCGCCTGTTCGCCGCCGCCGTCAGCCTCACCGCCTCGGCCGCACTCGCCACCGCCGCCGACTGGACGCAGTTCCGCGGCACCGACGGCACCGGCGTGTCGAGTGAGAAGAGCCTGCCAACCGCGTGGTCGGCCGACAAGAACGTGGCCTGGAAGGTGAGCGTGCCGGGGGTGGCGTGGTCGTGCCCGATCGTGGTGGGCGACAAGGTGTTCGTCACCACCGCCATCGCCGACGGGCAGCCGAAGCCGCGGGCCGGCGGCGGGTTCGGGGGCGGGGGCGGCGGGTTCCCCGGTGGCGGCGGCGGCGGTCGCCCGCCGGGTGGCGGTGGGGGTGGCGGCAGCGGGCCGGACAAGGAGTACACGTGGAAGGTGGTGTGCCTGGATCGCGCGACCGGCAAGGAACTGTGGAGCGAGAAGGCGGCGGCGGGCAAGCCGAAGTACGGCACGCACGGGAGCAACACGTTCGCCTCCGAGACGCCGGTGTCCGACGGCGAGCGGGTGTACGCCTATTTCGCGGCTAGCGGCACCGTCTCCGCCTTCGACCTGAAAGGGAAAGAGGTGTGGAAGAAGGACGTGGGCGCGTTCCCGTCGCAGAACAACTGGGGCACGGCCAGCTCGCCCGCCGTTCACGATGGCCGGGTGTTCGTGCAGTGCGACAACGAGAAGGAGTCGTTCCTGATCGCCTTCGACGCCAAGACGGGCGAGGAGAAGTGGAGGGAGAAGCGGGCCGAGAAGACCAGTTGGAGCAGCCCGTACATCTGGAAGACGAAGGCCCGCACGGATCTGGTGGTGGTCGGCCCGCAGAAGATCCGCGGGTACGACCCGGCCACCGGCCAAGAGGTGTGGGCGATCACCGTCGGCGGCGGCGGGCAGTGCAACACCACGCCGGTGGGCACCGAAGACCTGCTGTACGTCGGCACCAGCGTGGGCGGTCGGCCGAGCGGCGGTGACGGCTTCCCCGGCGGTGGCGGCGGAGCCAGCCTGACGGGGACGCTGTTCGCGGTGAAGCCGGGGGCGAAGGGCGACATCACCCCGAAGGAGGGCAAGAAGGAGAGCGAGGGGGTGGCGTGGAGCGTGGCGAAGGCGGTGCCGTCGGCGGCCAGCCCGCTGGTGTACGACGGGCTGGTGTACACGTTCGACCGCCGGGACGGGACGGTGAGCTGCTACGACGCGAAGACGGGCGAAGCCAAGTACAGCAAGGAGCGGCTGCCGAAGGCCGGCGCGTTCTGGGCGTCCCCGTGGGCGTACGACGGCAAGGTGTTCGCCATCGACGAGACCGGCACCACGCACGTCATCAAGGCGGGCAGCTCGTTCGAGGTGCTGAGCACGAACAGCCTCGGCAAGGACATATTCTGGTCCACCCCGGCGGTGTCGGGCGGCATGCTGCTCATCCGCGGCGTCGATTCGCTGTACGGGATCAAGTGACTCTGGTAGGGTGGCCGGCTCTCGCCGAGAGCCGGTTCTGAATGTCGCTCTCGGCGAGAGCGACCCCCCCTAACTGAACCGCCTGGTAGGGTGGCCGGCTCTCGCCGTGAGCGGGGTGTGAATGTGGCACTCGGCGAGCGCG
>JANNQE010000948.1:0-2322 GCA_031441625.1 Planctomycetia bacterium | reverse complement strand
CACCAGCCGCGGGTACATGCTCTGGAACAGGTGGAGGCGGCCGGTAGCCACCGCGACCCAGCAGCCCAGGGAGCAGGCCAGTCCGACAGCCCTCTGCCCGTAAAGCACCGACAGCCGCAGCCGCATCAAACAGCGGTCGCGGACCGCCTTCACCGCCTCCGCCGACTTGTGGGGCGTGACCAGCCCGACCCGCCGGCCGAGGTTCAAGTACACGTCCCCCGCCTTGAAGTCGGCTAGCAGGTTTAAGTCCCCGCTGATCGCCGCCGCGACGCCCGGCTCGTGCTGTGCAAAGTCTGCGTGCACCCACACGCACCCCGGCTCGGGCAGCAGCAGGGGGCGCAGCTCGCCCGGCAGGGAGAGCAGGTTGGGGCGGACCACGCTCAGCCGGGAGGTGTGCTGGGCGAGCGGCAGCACGTCGTGCCGCACCCGCCCGTCGGCGTCCACCCGCTCGCCCAGCCGCTGGCCGAGGACGCTGTCGAACCGCACCAGCCGGTACACGGCGTCGACCGCCGGGTGCCACTCTCTCCGGTCCTTCAAGTCTCGCTCGCAGGTGCTCGGCAACCCGGTCTCGGTCTTCGGCCAGTCGGCCAACAGGCCGTGGCGGGCGAGGACGTGGCGGAAGGCGACCACCCCGATCCCCGACCCGTCGTGGTCGTACCCGTAGGTGGTGGCGACGCCGAGCAGTCGCCGGCGGTACCCGCGGCCGGAGTCGGTCAGGCGATCCCACCCGTCGCGGTCGAACCGGATGCCGCGGGCGGCGGTCGCCATGAGGGCGGCGTGCGGCTGGTGAAATCGCTCCAGGTGGGTGAGGGCGTCCGGACCACATTGCTGGTCGACCACCGACCGGAGGTGGGGGTAGAGGGCCAGGCACGCCCGGGCGTCGGTCGCGCAGTAGTCCGCCACCGCCGCCCAACCGTACTCCTCCTCGTGACGCAGGTGCAGGATGCTCTGCCGCAGGGCGGATTTCTCGCCCGTGCCGGTGAAGGGCACCCGGAACCGTGCGGACAGGGTAGCCAGCTCGGCCTGGGCGTACGCCCCGCCGTACGGGCGGAACGCGTCGGCGTGTGCGAGCAGCACCCCGGCCAGCAGCGAGTCGAAGTGCCGCCCGGGCATCGGCACGCCGACCAGCCGGCAGTACGCCCGCTCGGCATGGGCCCCGTGCGTGACGAATAGGCGGTCAGGGCGGGCCAGCTCGTCCGCCAGCCGGCGGTCGTCCGCGCGGTACACCCGCACCTCCCCGCCGGGGAACGCCAGGGCGGCGCACACCGGCGCGGCAGTGGTCACGTCCGGCTCATCCCGCCCACCTGCCCGCCGGATGCGGGCGAACCCGAACTCGGAGTCGAACCCGACGGAGGTCATCGCTCCTCCTTCGCCCGGAAGCGCAGGGCGAACTCCGGGTTGGCGGCGAGCAGCTGGTCGAGGGTGTCCACGACCAGCGGCGAGAGGGCTTCCTCCACCGCCGCGACGTCCGGCCACGTCACCGCCTCGACGACCGCTCGTTCGACCGGCGAGAGCGGCACGTGTCCGAGCACGTACTTTTTGATTCCCGGGTCCCAGACCAAGTACGCCTTCAGAGACGGGTCGGTCGCGGCCAGGCAGCGGAGGCGGTCGAAAGGGGGTCGGCGGTTGTCGACCATCGGGGTGGCCATCACGGCCACGCGCCGACGGGTCCAGTCGAACGCCGGGGTGAACGCGAGCGGGATGGCCTGCGCCGCCACCCGGGGGTCGCGGAGCAGGTCGCCCGCGAGAATCTGGAGCCGGGTGTCGTAGGACCCGCCGGCTTGAAAACGAACCCCTGGCACTGCACCGTGCCGGGCAGGTGCGGGGTGAACACGTCGGACAGCCGCTTGAACTGCTTCACCTCGAGTAGGTCGCCCTCGGTGAAGGCGGCGACGTCCGCCAGCGGCTGGAGGATGAGGTTGAGCCGTCGCTTCGGGCGGGTTTCCGCCGGCAGGGGGGCGAGCGGGAGGGCGAGCCGCCCGCGGTGCGTCTGGTCCTGGCCGTTCAGGCCGGGTTCGGTCGTTGACATGCCTTTAACCTCTCGAGCGCCACTGCCGCCGACACGGCGGTGATCGTGGCGAGAGAGGTTCTAGGGTTCAGAGATTCGGCACGGGCTGAGCGAGCTGGCGCGCGGGAGTGATGACGCGGAGTGACGGGTGGACTCGCGTGAGCCGGGCGGCGGGAGTGTGTTGACAATGAGAGGGGAGGAGGTTCAAATCTGCTGGAAGTAATTTGGAGTAATTTGGAGACTTCTCGCTGGACGCGACAGGTACTTGGCCTCGGTCGGGCATAGGTTTACGTCGAGAACCCGATCGGCAGCCT
>JANNQE010000947.1:0-2283 GCA_031441625.1 Planctomycetia bacterium | reverse complement strand
GCTTATTTGGCGACCCGCGCGAGCGGATTCGCGTGCAAGACGAATTCCTCAGCATTTTCGCTCAGCAAGTCCAACTTTGTCTCGACATCGGCCACCTGTTTAACGACCCGTCGGCTTTTCAGGAAGCCTTGGAAGCCGCCGAAGCCAGCCGCTCGCGGGCGCTACTCGATTCGCTCGCCCCGGTCCTGACGCCGGAGGCAGCTCCGGTCGAACTGAAGGACGAGTTTACCCGCCTCCGCGGCGAGTTGCGCCGTGCCCAACGCCGCGCCCACCAGGAGTACGAAACACTCCAGGCTCTCTTGCAACACCGGGCCAAGCTGGGCGACGAGTCGTCGGATCAAGGCTTGGAACCAGGGGCGGCGGTGAAAGGCGGGTCCGCCGACGCGGCTCAGGTGCGACAACTACGCAGCCCCATGATGCTCACCCACGATCTGGTCGCGATCCACGACCAGGGTGAACGGTTGGGCCACTTGCAATCTTACATCGATGTGCGACTTCCGCAGTATCAGCGAGCGTGTGCGGACCTGAAGCAGCACGATCCGGCGTTTAACCCGGACGCGGCCGCGAACTCATTCCGCTGCGATAACCTTGCTGAACTCTTCCCCGCCGACCGGCGAACGGTTTTCGTTCACCTGGAAATCCTCGACCAGCACTGCCACGCCCTGGTGATTGCGCCCGGGTCGCTCCAGCCGGTGCCGCTGCCGAACTTGACGCGCGACTGGTTGGCACAGAACGTCGGCACGCTTTGGGGGGCACAACATGGAGTCAGCGGCGCGGCGACGGTCACTCAGGTGGGGCAGGCGTTGCGCGCGCTTCTGCCGGATCTCGCGGAACGCTTCCTTGAGCCGCTTCGCCCCGCCCTGGCAAAAGCCGGCCTGCAACCCGGCGACCGGCTGGTCTTCGTGCCCGACGGCGTGTTGAACTTCCTGCCGCTGCACGCCATCCCCGCGACGGCGGCGGAAACGCTCGGGGACGGCTACGAAGTGAGCTACGCGCCGAACTTGTCGGTCTTGCTGCAGTGCTTCCGCCGGCGGCAGCCGGAGCCGACGAAGCTGTTCGCGGCTGTGAACCCGTTGAGCGACCTGTACTACACCGAGATCGAAGCAAAGCTGGTGCAACGACACTTCGCCGGCCCGGTCGTCAAGCACGGCACGGCGATCACGCACGAGGTCTTTCTGCGCGAAGCCGGCGGCAGCCACGTGTGTTACTGGACGGGCCACGCGCAGTTCAACCTCGCGGTGTCGTACTGGTCGGGCCTGGTGGCGCGGGCCAGCGGCAAACGTACCGTGAGCGAATTGCGCGACGGCAAGCCGACGACGGTGGAACGGGCGGTCGCCGTTGCGCCGGGCGATTTGATCACGTTCACCGACATCCTGTAGTTTCCGCGACATCCTAACGCTCAGGCCGCGAGTCGCAGCAGGCGTTCGGTGAGGTCGCGGATTGCCACACGGTTCGCCCCCTCCCCCACAACCGCGGCAATCTCGTCCGCCAACATTTCCTGCCGCCACGCCCGCCGTTTGTCCGCGTGGCTGGGGCGACGCGGCCGGTCGTCCCACGGCGACGCTCGTCGGTGTTCCACCAACGCTGCGGCGTCCCGTCGCCAGGCCCACGCCTCGGTCAGCGTACACGTCCACAAGCACAGGTGGAACGAACCCACGCTCGCCCACACATGACGCACCTGCTGTTGACCCGCGCCGACGACGTCTTTGCAATCCCGGAAGCACGTCTCCAGGCTGAACCGCTGGGCCACCAGGCCCAGGATGTCCGCCACCGTCGCCGTCGCGTCGGTACTGAAGAAGGCGACCCAGCCCCGTAGTTCCTCGACCAGCACCACCCGGATCACGCCGCCGACCGGACGCCACGTCGCCAGGAACGTCTTGTAACGCTTCACCGTCGGCTTCCCGTACAGCGTCAGCGTCGCCGTCGTCCAACCGCGCGGCTGCCCGGCCCGCTTCGCCAAGCTGATCCGGCGCGGCCCGTAAATGCGGGGCCGGCCGCGCTGCCCCGCCCGCCGCGGCGGCGGCACCGTCCACAACGCCGCATCCTTGCGCAACCGGCTAACCACCACGACGCCCAGCGTCAACAACGGCTTGAGGAACGTCGCCTTGGCGTAGGCACCATCGGCCACCACCCACAACGCTTGTGGGCCTTTCACCAGCCACTTCTGGGCCCAGGTCACCAAGTCGACGGCCAACGCGAGTTTGGTCCGAAAGGTCGGCCGGTGCCGCAGTTCGATGGCGGGCAAATCCTTGCGGCGGACGTACAAGCGGGCCAAGAGCGGCA
>JANNQE010000946.1:0-5429 GCA_031441625.1 Planctomycetia bacterium | reverse complement strand
ACCCCCCTCCGTCTCGGCACCCGTGGTAGCCCACTCGCATTGTGGCAGGCCCGGTTCGTGGAATCGCACCTCGCCCCGCTCGCCGACCCACGGGCGGTCGAGTTGGTGTTGATCGAAACCACCGGCGACCGCGACCAGGCGTCCGCCCTGAGCGCGATGGGCGGGTTCGGCGTGTTCACGAAGGCCATCCAGGACGCACTCCTGGCGAACCGCGCCGACATCGCCGTTCACAGCTTGAAAGACCTGCCGACCATCCCGACCGAAGGGTTGGAGTTGAGCGCCGTGCCCCCACGCGGGCCGAACGCGGACGCTCTCGTGTCGCGGAAGTGGCGGCGGTTCGACGACCTGCCGAGCGGGGCGAAGATCGGCACCAGCAGCCTCCGCCGGCGGGCGATGCTCTTGAACCAGCGGCCCGACTTGCAACTGGTTGAGCTACGGGGCAACGTGGACACGCGGCTACGGAAACTGGACGAACAGGGATTGGACGCGATCATCCTCGCCGAGGCCGGACTCGTGCGGCTTGGGCTGGCGGATCGCATCACCGAACTGCTGGACACCGAGTGGATGCTTCCCGCGGTCGGTCAGGGGGCCATCGGGCTTGAGTGCCGCACCGACGACCACGCCAGCCGGCACTTGGCTGAGGGGCTGACCGACCCGGACACCTGGGCACGGGTGACGGCCGAGCGTGCGATGCTGGCGACACTCGGCGGCGGCTGCCTGGTGCCCATCGGGGCGACGAGCCGCGTGACGGACGGCGTGCTCACGATCCGCGGGGCGGTGCTGACACTCGACGGCAAGCGGAAGGTGGTGGCCACCCACACCGGCCCGGCGAGTACGCCATTAGCCGTTGGGCAGGAACTGGCCGCGAGGCTGTTGGATGAGGGAGCGGGCGACCTGTTGTAGTGTTCCGCTCGCTCCGCGAGCGGGTTCAACCCGACCGCTCGCGGAGCGAGCAGAGCACTACAATACCCCTTCCCCGCGAGACTCCCGCCATGCCCCGCGTGCTCATTGCCGACGACAACGTGCAGAACGCCGAACTGCTCGAGGCGTATCTGGACGGCACCGGCTGGGACACCCGACTGGCCACGAACGGCGAGGAGACGCTGCAAATGGCCCGCGAGTGGATGCCGGACGTCATCCTGCTCGACGTGATGATGCCCAAGCTGAGCGGGTTCGAGGTGTGCAAGAAGCTGCGGGCCGACGCCCCCACCCGCGGCATCGGCGTGCTCATGGTGACGGCCCTGGATCAGGCGAACGACATCGAGCGGGCCATCGACGCCGGCACCGACGACTTCATGACCAAGCCCATCCACAAGAGCGAACTGCTGCTGCGGGCGCGGGCGATGGTCGAGTCGCGGGCGCAGACGACCGACCTGGACCGCGGGCTGGACTACTTCCGCCGCGCCATCCAGCAGGGCGCGTGAGGAAAGGCGAACGGGGGGCGTCAGCACCCTGGTGCTTCCGTAAACCAACGGGCTGACGCCTCCCGCTTGCCAGGTGCAATTGTGTCCCCTTCGTCCGCCGTCGCCGGTCAGATCTTCCTCAAGCCCAAACGCGCCCAGCCGTTCTTCGGCCGACACCCGTGGGTGTTCGCCGGCGCCATCGACCGCGTGGACGGCGACCCGGCCGACGGGTCGGTCGTGGACGTGAAGTCCAACGTCGGCACGTTCGTCGCCCGTGGGCTGTTCAACGGCCAGAGCAAAATCCGCGTGCGGCTGTACTCGTGGGACGAGTCGGCCGTATTGGACGAACCCTTCTTCCGCCAGCGGCTGGCGCGAGCCATTGACCTGCGGCACGAAGTGTTGAAGCTGAACACCGCCCCCGATGCTGCGTACCGCGTGGCGTTCAGCGAGGCGGACGGCCTCTCCGGGCTGGTGATCGACCGCTACGGCGAGTGGGCGGCGGTGCAGATCAACTCGTTCGCGCTGGCCCAGCGGCAGGAGATGATCGGCAAGATCATTCAGGAGACGCTCGGCGTGCGGGGCGTGTACCGCAAGATCGAGAAGGGCGTGGGCAAGCTGGAAGGCGTGACGCTGGTGGACGGCCTGCTGTGCGGCGAACCGCCTCCGGCCGAGATGATCGTGAGCGAGAACGGGTTGAAGTTCGCCGTAAATCTGGTGGAGGGGCAGAAGACCGGCTACTACCTGGACCAGCGCGACAACCGTGCGGCAGTGGCGAAATTCTGTGCCGGCAAGCGGGTGCTGGATGCCTTCAGTTACAGCGGCGGGTTCGGCATGTACGCGGCGAAGGCCGGGGCGAGCGAGGTGGTGTGCGTGGACTCGTCCGAAGGGGCGTTGGAGTTGGCGAAGCGGAACGCCGAGCTGAACGGCTTCACGCAAATCGCCTTCACCAAGAACGACGTGTTCAACGAACTCGACGACCTCGTGGCGGCGGCCCGCAAGTTCGACGTGGTAGTGCTCGACCCGCCCAAGTTTGCCCGCGACCAGCACGCCCTGCCGCAAGCGCTGCGGGGGTATCGCCGGCTGGTGCAACAGGGGCTGAAGCTGCTCGACCGCGACGGCATCTTGGTGATGTGCTGCTGCACCGGGCTGGTGACGATGGAGATGCTCGAAGAGGTGATCGCGCAGACGGCGGTGGGCGAGAAGCGGGACTTCCAGTTCCTCGACCGCCGCGGGCCGGCGGCCGACCACCCGGTGAGCGCCACCTGCCGCGAGGGGGCGTACCTGAAGTGCGTGATCGGCCGGGTGGGGTAATCTCGTAGCCGCGAGCCGGAGGCGAGCGCGACTAACCCTGACGCGCTCGCTACGTCACACCTTGAACACCGCCTTCAGGGCGGCCACCGCCTCGGCCCCGCGGGCGGCGTCGATCACCACCCCCATGCACACCTCGGACGTGTTAATCATCTCGATGTTGATGCCCGCCGCCGCGAGTGCGCCGAACATGGTGCGGCCGACGCCGGTGTGCGTCCGCATCCCCACGCCGAGCACGTACAGCACGGCGATGTTGGAATCACTCTCCACCCGGCAGTTGTGCCCGAACGACGCGAGCAGTTCGCCCACCAGCTTCTCGGCCTTCGTCGCGTCCGCCTTCGGCACGGTGAACGTCAACTCCGCCGTGCCCGGCCCGGTGATGTTCTGCACGATGGTGTCGACCAGGATGCCGCCGGCGGCGACGGCGTTGAACACGCGGGAGCAGTTGCCCGGCATGTCCGGCAGGTCGAACACGGTGATGCGGGCCATGTCCGCGTTCAGGTGAACCCCGCTCACGAGCACGTCCTCCATGCCGTCGAGTCGCGCGACGGCGGCCTCGCGGGCGGTGGCGTCCGACGACAGCAGCGGCGACCGCCGCAGCACACTGCCCGCGGGGGTGGCGGTGTCGGTCGGCAGGCCTGCCCCCTTCCGCGGTTGGTTCAGCCCGAACGCCTTGTGAACCGCCCGCAGGGCCTTCCGCCCGCGCCCCGCCTTCTTGCTCTCCTCGTGCGCCTTCTTGATCTTCTCCGTGGCCGCCGGCTCCTCCCCCTCGACGGGCACCGGCGACGTGTCCTCTTCGATCAGCACGCTGATCTTGATGTCGCCGGTCGTAATCATCTTCAGGTTCACCCCCTCGGCCGCGAGGGCGTTGAACATCCGCTCGGCCACGCCCGACACCGTCCGCATCCCGGCCCCCACCACGCTCACCTTGCTCACACGTTCGGTCACGTTGATCGTCGCCCCCAGGCCGGCCACGATGGGCGCCAGCACCTTCTTCGTGCGGTCGAGTTCGGCATTAATGACGGTGAACCCGATGGTCGCCCGCCCGCCGACCCCGATGCTCTGGCCGATCATGTCCACGGCGATGTTCGCACCTGCGAGTGCCTCGAACACGGCGTGACTCACGCCCGGCTGGTCGGGCACGCCTTCCAATGTGATGCGGGCCTCGTCCGCCGCCAGCGCCGCCCCGCACACCGGGATCTCGCCCATCCACGCCGCTTCCGGCACGATCCACGTGCCCACCGCGTCCGACTGGGCATTCCGCACCATCAGCGGCACGTCGAACTTCTTGGCGAACTCGATGCTACGGCTGTGCATCACCCCCGCCCCCATGCTCGCCATCTCCAGCATCTCGTCGTAGCTGATGCAGTCGGCCTTGCGGGCGTCGGGCACGATGCGGGGGTCGGTGGTGTACACGCCGTCCACGTCGGTGTAGATCTCGCACTGCACGTCGTACCCGGCCTGCTTCATGGCGGCGGCGACGGCGACGGCGGTGGTGTCGGACCCCCCGCGGCCGAGCGTGGAGATGTCGCCCAGTTCGTCGATGCCCTGGAACCCGGCCACGACGACGATGTGACCGGAGTTCAGCGCTTCACTTAATCGGCGGGTGTCGATGGACTTGATGCGGGCCTTTCGGTGGGTGCTGTCCGTCACGATGCCGATCTGCGAGCCGGTGAAGCTGACCGCCTTCTCGCCGAGTTCCTGAATGGCGAGCGCAGTGAGGGCGATGCTGATCTGCTCGCCGGTGGCGAGGAGCATGTCCATCTCGCGGGCCGACGGCGTGGCGGTGATCTCGGCCGCTTTGGCGATCAGGTCGTCGGTGGTGCTGCCCTGCGCCGACACGACGACGATCACCTGGTGGCCGGCGGATTTGGCGCGGATGGCCTTGCGGGCCGCCTCCATCAGCCGCTCCGCGTTCTTCACACTCGACCCGCCGAACTTCTGCACCACGACGCCCACGGGAGAGTCTCCGGAAATGGTCTGACGCCTCTCATTGGTTCCGGCCGACACCCACACCCCCTTCCGGAACCATCCTCGCTGGTCCGGAAGAAACAGTGTCTGAATGACGACGCGCCACCAACGGTTCAACCTACCGATTCGCCCCGCCGTCGTCCGTCGGCCGCCGCCACTGAGCACGGATCGCTTCGCACAGGTACGGCGAGTTGGCGAGCGCGTCGGCGAACTCTTCCGAGCGAGTGCCATGAAGCATCATGTGGGTCAAGTTCGATAATTTCGGGGAGTCCGCAATCAGACCCGCTGTCACAGCATCATCCTCAACCGTGAGTTCGAGGACGGTGAGTCGAGCTACCACCTCACAACTGAGCAGAATTCCAAGTAGCTCGGTCGATGCACGACCTGTCAGCGACAGGTACGACAAATGAGTGAGGTGCGATGAGTTGAGGATCTCGGGCAGTAGCTCAGGTGAGCAGTCATCCTCGTGGAAGTAAACACCTCGAACCGTCGCCATCGGCGGATCGTGAAAGAAGGCCTTGAGGCCCTTCGGGCCGACGCCGTCGAATCCGATTCGATCCACCCATTGGGAACGCCAGACCGCTTCAAACAGAGTTCGACATTCACTACGAGTTACGCAGTTGACTGGATTCGGGCTTGCGCGGTGCCGGTTGTGCCGGTAACGTCGGCGACATGAACGCTCCCCGCGCGACCGACGACGGGTACATCCAGTTCCTGATCGGGTCGCCGGTCGTCGTGTCGGCCACC
>JANNQE010000945.1:0-2566 GCA_031441625.1 Planctomycetia bacterium | reverse complement strand
CGCGGGTGCGTGCGGAAGTGACTTGCACCCGCGGCCCTTGCGGGCCGGGTTCGCCAAGACAGCCGACCGCTCCCTACAACACCCCGCATGCAAATGTACCTGATCACCGGCGGCACGGGGTTCGTCGGCTCGCACGTCGCCGAAGCCGCCGTCCGCCGCGGGCACCGAGTGCGGTGTCTCGCCCGCCCGTCAGCCGATACCTCCTTCCTGAAGTCCGTCGGCGCGGAGGTCGTGCCGGGCGACCTGTCCGACCCGTCGGGGTTGAGCGAAGCGCTCGCCGGCGTCGATGTCGTCGTCCACTCGGCCGCGAAGGTGGGCGACTGGGGCCACGTCGATGAGTACCGCAAGGTGAACGTCGAGGGGCTACGCCATCTGCTCGATGCGTGCGCCGGCAAGCCCCTCACCCGGTTCGTACACCTGAGCAGCCTGGGAGTGTACGCCGCCCGCCACCACTACGGCACCGACGAGACCGAACCGCTGCCCGACCACCACATCGACGGGTACACGCAGTCGAAGGTGGAAGCCGAAACGCTGGCGATGAAGTACCACCGCGAGCGCGGCATCCCCATCACGATCCTGCGGCCGGGGTTCATCTACGGCCCGCGGGACCGCAACGTGCTGCCGAAGCTGGTCGATCAACTTCGCGAGGGGTGGGTCATCTACATCGCTCAGGGCAAGTACGCGCTGAACACCACGTTCGTCGGCAACCTGGTCGATGCCGTGTTGCTGGCGGCCGAGAACCCGGCGGCGGTGGGCGAGGTGTTCAACATCACCGACGGCGAGTTCGTGCCCAAGCGCCGCTTCTTCGAGAGCATCGCCGACGGGCTGGGCCTGTCGCGACCGAAGCGGAACATCCCACTGTTCCTCGGCCGCTTTCTGGCCAACTGGCGGGAGGCGGTGTTCCGCCGGAAGAACAAGCCGCACCCCCCGCGGATCACTCAGGCAAAGTTGAAGTTCGCCGGTCTGAACCTGGACTTCGGCATCGGCAAAGCGCGAACGGTATTGGGGTACTCGCCCGCCACCAGCTTCGCCGACGGCATGAAGGCGGCGCTGGAGTGGTACAAGGCGGAGAAGAAGTAGTTCCGCGGTCGAGCGGCACCGAATCCCACACAACAGAGGAACACGCGATGCTTCTTGAAGAGTTCATGGCGGACAAAGAGAACGCTCACAAGCAGCAAGGCAACCCAGGCGTTACGTGCAACACCCTGTACAAGTCCGAGAACAGCTTCAACTGCTATCTGACACCCGTGCAGGCCATCGCGCTCGCCAGGAACCTGCTTCAGAAAGCGCAGCTGATTCTGGACGCGGAGCTAGACGACGCTGCAGTCCACCTCTGGAACACGGGGACGGGTGAGAAGCTCTCCTGCGGCCTGAATAAAGCTCGGAAGCAGCCTCGGCGTAAGAAAACGAGGACGGTTCCAGTGGAACCGAGGTCGTGACTCGGTCTCGCATCCCACTGAGGAATCTCGATGCGCGTGCTCGTCTACAAGCGGACCCACACCGGCGACCCGGATGAGAAAACCGGCACGTTCGGGTGCAACTGCTGCATGGGGGCCGTTCGTGGGTGGGATTTCGAGGCGGTGATCGGGGTCGGCGGCATCGGAGAAGCACCGGTCAAGCACGGCATTGCAGGTAAAGTGACGTGGATCGGCATCGGCCCTCACCACGTTCCGGTCAAGGACACTCGCGCACCAGGGGTTCAGTTCGACCACTTCAAACTGTTCGACGCCAAGGGACCGGACTTTCGTGAACTCGCCCCGAAGCTGGCGACGCGGATGTACGAGGGCGGCATTCGGGTCGTGTTGCACGACTTGAGCGATGCGGAACGTGCGGAGGTCGCCGACCTCCTCAAACTAGCCAAGAAGGCATCACAGTCTCCCGGTCTGAAGTCTGACGTTCGTCGGACTCGCGCCGTCAGTAAGTGCGCTCCGACTCGTCGGGGAAAAGGAGTCTGCTGACGAGATTGCACCCAGGCGGCTGACGCCGCCGGTTCACCGCCACCGGCGGGCTCACGTCGCGCCGTTCGCCTTCACCACCTCCCAGCTCACCTGTCGGCCGGCGACGAACACGTCGGACGCGCGGAAGTCGTGGACGCCCGGCATCTCGCCCGGTTGCAGGCCCCAGGCGTCGAAGTTGATGTAGATCAGCCCACTGAACGTGGCGAACTTCACCTCGCTCGCCCGCGCCGCCGAGCCGAGCGGACGCTTCTGAAAGCGGTACTCCTCGACCCCGTCGATCCGCAACACCATCCGCACGGGCGTCGGCGCGTCGGCCCCCAGGTCGGTGATGGTGGGAGTCACCTTCAGCACCACCTCGACGGTGGCACCGCCCTTGCGTGGGATGACACGCACCCGGCGCACCCGCCCGTCGCCGAAGCGGTACTTGCGGGCGAACTGGGCCAACTCGTGGGGGGCAAGTGGGGGCATTGGAAGTCCTTTTGGTTCGCCGGGGGGGGGCACCCCCCGCGCGCGGCGGGGTCGCCGGGCGGCGCCCCAAACAACCAGTCAGTGGGAAAACCCCCCCCAAGGACCGGGGGGCGGGGTTTGGGGAAGAGAAAGGGTGTTTG
>JANNQE010000944.1:0-1584 GCA_031441625.1 Planctomycetia bacterium | reverse complement strand
TCCTCAGCAAAGTTTGGGTGCGAGCGTATGCAGCGTACCTACACGCTCAGCCACTCCCGAAAGAGGTGAGTTACCGACCGCGAGAAACCAAAACACCTGCAATTGCAGCGTAAACTCTGGGATCGGGGCAACGGCACCCTTGCTGCTCGTGCCGACGCTCCTGGCGACGGGGTGTTCGAGCTGCATCACCCAGGCCGGACGTTATCCATACGGATTCGACGGACGCGAAGACTTGCACGCCGAACTTGGTCCACCCATTTCTACCAGTACGACGAGAGAAGGGGTTGTAGTTGAGGAGTTCCGGACTCGACAAAAATTTCAGGAAGAAACAGGAATGAGCAGCCTGTACTGCCTGGCGATGGGAACGTTCGGCTTTTCAGAGTTGGTTCTGTTTCCGTATGAAGTGGCTCGACAGGTCAAGCGGGTGGCGTTCGGCCAGACGATGCGGTACGAGTTCACTCCAGGTGGCAAGGTGTCTTTGTCGATTGACGGGCGGGTAGTCGGAAAGGATCACGAGCTTCGCAAACTGGACGACATCGGCAAATCGTCTGCAAAGTAGGGTGGCCCAGTCGGCGGCTGGCCCGCCCTACAAATCACTCCTCACCTCGCCGTTCACCACTTTTCCTTCCGGCCAGTCGCCTCGGAAGATGCTCACGACGCTCTCGGCGGCGGAGCGGGCCATGTCGCCGAGCGACTTCAGGTCCACCCCGGCGGCGTGTGGGGTGAGCAGCACGTTCTCCATGCCGAACAGCGGATGATCGACCAGCGGTGGTTCCGGGTCCATCACGTCGAGCAACGCCCCGCCGAGTTGCCCGCTCTTCAGTGCGGCCACCAAATCGGCCTCGTGTACCAGTCCGCCGCGGCTCGTGTTCACCAGCACCGCCCCCGGCTTCATCCGATTGAACGCATCGGCGTTCAAGGCGTGTCGTGTCGTCGGCATCAGCGGCAGGTGGAGCGAGAGGAAGTCGCATTGAGTCAGCAATGCGTCCCACGTCACCCGTTCGATCCCAATCATGTCCACCGGCAGTGGGTCGTAGGCGATCACACGCATCCCGAAGGCCATCGCCCGCACCGCAACGGCCTTGCCGATCCGCCCCAGCCCGGCGAGGCCGAGCGTCTGTCCGCGAAGCGGACGGCTGTAGTGCCGCGGCCACCCGCCCGCGTGGATCGCCTGATTTCGCAGTGGAATCAGTCGCGTGAACGCCAGCAACATTGCGAATGTGTGTTCGGCGACCGACTCGTGATTCGTACCGGGTGCGGTGGTGATCGCCACCCCGCGGGCGGTGGCCGCGGGCACGTCCACCGAGTCGTACCCCACCCCGACGCGGGCCACCACTTTCAACTGCGGGAACTGGTCGAACAGCTCGCCGATGTACGCCTCGCTGCCGGCGACCACCGCATCGACGCCAACCAGCGCCTCGCAGAGTTCGGCAGGCGAAAGGATGTTCGCCTCCCCCGGCGGCGGGTACTTCACCGTCCAACCGGCGGCGGCGAACACGTCGGCGTAGCGGGCCTCGAAGTTCCGCACTTCGCGGGGCGAGATCAGTACGGTGGGCATGGACTTCTCCGGGTGAACCGGCGGCG
>JANNQE010000943.1:0-5416 GCA_031441625.1 Planctomycetia bacterium | reverse complement strand
AATGAACCAGGGGGCTGACGCCCCCCGCTCGCCTTGTGCGTTCTCCCACTTCCGGCGTACACTTCCACCCTCCCACGGAAGGGTACGCCTCGCATGACGCCTCTGGCTTGGGTCCGCCACCTGTGGACCGGCATCCTGTTCCCCACCGCGGCTGACGCGAGCACCGCCGTTCGCCTACAGTCGCTGCTCCTCGTGCTGCTCCTGCCGGCGGCGCTGCTCTACCCGTGCATGAACTTCATGCTGCTGGAGCCGGATGAAGCCCGGTACGCGCAGATCCCGAAGGAGATGCTCGAAGACGGCAATTGGGTGGTGCCGACGCTGCACAACGAGCCGTACCTGGACAAGCCGCCGCTCATGTACTGGCTGGTGGCCCTCAGCTACAAGGTGTTCGGCGTGAGTGAGGCGAGCGCCCGGCTGATCCCGGCACTGTGCGTCCACGGCACCATTCTGATGGTGTACCTGCTCGGCCGGCGGAGCCTGGGCGAGCGGGCGGCGTTCTGGGCGGCCATGCTGCTCACCATCGCTCCCGGCTTCCTCGGCATCGCCCGGTTGCTCGTGCTGGATGGGTTGCTCACGTTCTGCGTCACCACCTCCGTGCTGTGTGGGTTTGAGGCGGTTCGCACCGGCACCTTCCGCCGCGGCTGGTGGGTCGCCGCCGCCGTGTTCAGCGGACTCGGCTTCCTCACCAAAGGGCCGATCTCCGAAGTGCTGCTGTTCCCGCCACTCATCGCGTTCGGGTGGCTGACCCGGCCCACCGCGGCTCACATCGGCTGGCGGAACTGCCTGCTGTTCGCCGCCGTCGTCGTGGCCGTGAACCTGCCCTGGTACATCGCCATGGGCATCCAGCAGCCGGAGTTCCTGCGGTACTTCTACTGGGAGCACAACGTCCTGCGGTTCGTGAAGCCGTTCGACCACCTGCAACCCGTCTGGTATTACGTGCCGGTGCTGCTGCTCGGCTTCCTGCCCGGCGTGGTGCTCGGCGTGCCGTATGTTCGCAGTCTGTTGAAGGGCGAACCGACCCGCTCCGCCGCCGGCGGGTTCTGGCTGCTCTCGGCTTTGTGGTGCGTCGCGTTCTTCAGCATCAGCGGTAGCAAGCTTCCCACCTACATCCTGCCGGCGTACCCGCCGCTCTGCCTGGCGCTGGGCGAGTTCGTCGCCCGCACCCGCTGGAATAAGTCATGGGTCACCCGCGGGCTGATCGGCACGTTCGCCGTGCTGCTGGGTGTCGTGCATTACGTCGCGGTGCCGTGGTACGCCAAGGAGCGCTCGCCGATGGGCCGGCCCGAACTGGTGACGGAGTACATCGACGACCCGAGTGCCACGGTGGTGATGTACCCGCGGGAGATCAGCAGCGTGTCGTTCTACACCGGCCGGCGTGACCTGAAGCCGGTGCGGACGAAGGACGCGAACAAGATGATCGTGGAGAGTCACTTCCGCCCGAAGACAGTCATCCTGTTCACGCACGACCACTCGCTGCACGGGTTCAAGGAGACGCTCCGCGGGGCGGTGGGGTGCCAGGTGAGCGTGACCGACTCCCGCGACATGCGCCGCAAGGACGGCCAGAAGTGGGTGACCGACCTGCTCGGCGGCGGCCCGTGGGGGCTGTGCGACATCGCCGTCGTCGAACCGCCGAAGGCGGTACCGGCTCCACCTCCAACTCCCCCACCACCCAAGACCGAGGTGAAGGCATCACCGTTCAAGGCGGAAACGGACATCGCCATCGCCGACGTGGAAATGAAAGCGGCGTTCGACGAGAGCCGTTCCGGGACCGACCGCGACCGCATCATTGATGTCGCCCGACAACGCTTCCAGTGGGCACTCGAGAAAGACCCGAAGAACAAGGAGGCGCTGCTCGGGTTGGCTAAGGTGTACACATGGGCGGGAGACAAGACGCGGGTCGTCGCCACCTACCGTCAGGCGGTCGAACACCACCCGAACGATGCGGAGGTAGCATTCGCAGAGATGCGCTCGATGCTCAGGTTCGAGGACTGGCCGGCGGCGGTAAAAGCGGCGGAGGAGGCGGTGAAACTCGACCCGGAGAACCGGACGTACCGCAAGGCGCTGGCGGCGTGCCTCGTCCGGTGCGAGCGGTACGACGACGCCTATGACCAGGCGATGAAGGTGATGTCTGAGCCGGAGGCCCGGTGCTTCATCGCGAGCCGGTTGATCAATGCCGGCAAGACTGCTGAAGGCCGGCAACGGCTTCAACAGGTGGTGAAGAACTTCCCGGACTACCGCGAGGCGAAGCACATGCTGGAAATGCTCGACGCCGAGCCTGACGTGAAGCAGGTCGAGGGCCGCGAACCGCCGCGGTGAAATGCGAAACGGCTGCCCATGCCCACCGACCCGAACCCGGTGCAACAGGTGGGTGGTGTGGCACGCGACTGACCGCATTGGAACTTCACCGCCAGCGACGGGCGTTGTAGAATCCATCGTCACTCAGGATCTCCAACAGGTGAACCAGTGGCCAGAGAGGACATCGGGGAACGCGGGCAGGACCTGTTCAAAATCCTGTTCACTGATTACTGTGGGCGAACTGACCCGTTTTTCCGTCCTCGGTTCCTCGGCGATAAATACCCGACCTTCGATTACATCGTCGAGGTGGTGGACCGGCCGGAGTTCTTTTTCTTCGTCCAAGTCAAAGGCACGACGCTCGGTTACACTGTGGAAGAGCGACGGCTCCGGGTACAAGTCGATCAGGACGACATCGACCGGATGGTGGCTTGTCCTGTCCCTTCGTATGTGGTCGGCGTCGATGTCGTGGCGGTGGGTGTCGGGTTCCTACTGTCGGTGAACGAACCCCGCGGCAACGTGGCCAGCCTGACCACCCGCTTCCGGATCAACTGCGTGTTGCTCGAACAACTTCGGGACGAGGTGATCGACTTTTGGTCGAATCGCACCATGCCTCTCAACGGTTCCCGTTTCCGCGAGTAGGAGCAGACGATGACGACCACCTCGGACCCCTGGTTCGTGACCGAACGGAGTGAAGCGCTCGCCCGTGTGTGGCTCACCAACCGCCCGGATGTTCGCGTCCGCAGCGAACGACGGCTCGACGATCGGCTTCTGTTGTACGTCGAGATCGGGACCGGTGACCCGCTGTCGGCCCAGCACTTCGTCGTGCAGGTGAAGGGCACACTGTCCGTGGACCCGACCGTTTGGATGGAAAACGTCAAGCAACTCTTCCCCGGCCCCGGCACCCCGGTCTACCTGCCGGCGTGCATGTTCGTGGTGAACGTGCGGGAGAACACTGCCTGGTACGCCTGGGTTGCGGAACCGCAGGCCGGGGAGAACAGCCGCACGTTGCACATCCCGTCACCGCCGGCCTTCCACCCGCTCGACGCCGCAGCGATCGATGGAATCGTTGACCGGGTGAAGGCGTACTATCAGGCACTGTCGAAGCAACTCGTGCCGGCGTGAGGCGTCGGCGGGCCGGCGTGGTAAACTGATTGCATCAGCACCCCGCCCGCAGGCCCGCCGATGCGCTACATCGACCCTCACATCCACATGATCTCCCGCACCACCGACGACTACGCCCGGATGGCGTATGCCGGGTGCGCGGCCATCTCCGAGCCGGCGTTCTGGGCCGGGTTCGACCGCGGCACCGCCGAGGGGTTCCGCGACTACTTCCGCCACCTCGTCGAAGTGGAGGCGAAGCGGGCCGCCCAGTTCCACATCCGGCACTACTCGTGGCTGTGCATCAACGCCAAAGAAGCCGAGGACGTGAAGCTGTCCCGCGAGGTGATCGCCATGATCCCCGAGTTCCTGGGCAAGCCCGGCGTGCTCGGCATTGGTGAAATCGGGCTGAACAAGAACACCGCGAACGAGGCCACGGTGTTTCAGGAACACGTGGACCTGGCGATGAAGACGAACGAGCTGATCCTCATCCACACCCCCCACCTGGAAGACAAGTTCAAGGGCACGCGGATGATCGTGGACATGCTCCTCGGCGACCGGCGGGTGACGCCCGGCCGCGTGTGCATCGACCACGTCGAGGAGCACACCGTGCGGCTGGCACTCGACAACGGCTTCTGGTGCGGGATGACCCTCTACCCGATCACGAAGATGACGCCGAGCCGGGCGGCGGACGTGATCGAGATGTACGGGCCGGATCGAATCATGGTGAACAGCGCCGGCGACTGGGGCCGCTCCGACCCGCTGGCCGTGCCGGAGTTCATTCAGGAGATGAAGCGCCGCGGGCACCCGCCCGAGGTGATCGATAAGGTGGTGTACCAGAACCCGCTCGCCTTCTGGCAGCAGGCGAACGGGTGGAAGGACGACCCGGCGGTTGCGACCGCCGCGAAGAGCGGGTATTGATACCATCGCCCCCTGAGGATTGACCGATGACCGCGATTGCCATCCCGCCCGGCTTCCGCCCGATTGATCCGTATGAGGACGCCCCGCGAGACGTGTCGTTCGAGGTGGTGAACGGCGTCCGGGTGGAGAAACACATGAGCGTCTACGAACAGGCCATCGCCTCCCGACTGGACCGACGCCTGGGCACATACTGCGAGGTGAACGACCTGGGGAACGTGGTGTTGGAAGCCCACTTCGCGTTGCCGGGGAGTCGGAACACGCGCAAGCCGGATGTGGCGTTCGTGGCCTTCACCCGGTGGGCCGATGAGGTGCCCCGCGAGCGGGCGTGGGCGGTCGCCCCGGACTTGGCCGTCGAGGTGGTCAGCCCGACGGACGTGATGTTCGATGTGATCGAGAAACTGCACGAGTACTTCCGCAGTGGCGTGCGGCAGGTGTGGCTCGTGTTCTCCAGCGTCGGGCAAGTGTACGTGTACACCTCACCCACCGCCGTGCAGATTCTGGACCGCACGGACACGCTGTCGGGTGGGGACGTGGTGTCCGGGTTCACAACACTTGTGGCCGACTTGTTCCCCCCGCCACGCGGCCAATAGTCGCCGCGAGCGTGCGTGCTGCCCCTCTCGCACGCTCGCGGCGAAGATGCCCCGTCACACCCCGCTCTCGGCGACCTCCTTCAGCATCAGCCGGGCCATCTTGTACGCGTTGCGGATGCTGATGATGCGGGCCTCCATCTGTCCCTCGTTGAACAGCGTGCCGGGGGCACTTTTCGGCAGCCCGGCCAGTTCCAGGGTCAGCGGCAACATGCTCATGAACTCCTTCATCCGCTGCTGCCGCGCGTCGGTGCTCTTCTCGTCGGCCATGGGTCGGCTCCGGACGGGGTGAGGTGGCCACGGATAAGGTATGCGGATGGGCGAACCTCGACCGCAAGGGATATGGTGGCCGGGCGGTCGAACAGGGCGGGTCCGCCCCGACGACCCGTCGGCGACCCGCCTGAGGCCAGCGCGGGGAAATCGACTCACAGTCCCCGTAGGGGCGGGCGGGGCGGACGACCCGGGGGGGCGCCCCGCCCGGGCGACAAAAGGGGGACGAGGCACGCCCGAGGCCC
>JANNQE010000942.1:0-10195 GCA_031441625.1 Planctomycetia bacterium | reverse complement strand
GCCCGCAGCAGTTCCGGATGCGGGCGGGACGCCCGCGCTCCCGGTCACGTTCGGCTCCACCTTCAGCAGCAGCGACGCCAGCCTGCCGCGGCACGACCCGCACCCGGTGCCGGCACCGGTCTTCGCGGCCACGTCTTGCAGCGTCCGGCACCCGCCGCGGACGGCGGCCGACAGTTGCCCCTCGCTCACCTGGTGGCAGTGGCACACCATGTCGTCGGCCGGTGCCGACTTGCGGTCGGGGGAGGCGAACAAATCCAGCCGGTTGGCCGGCAGCGGGTCGCCGCGATCGAAGCGTTGAATCAGCCCCGGGGCGGCGGACGCATCGCCCACCAGCACCGCCCCGGCCAGCCGCCCGTCGCGGACGACCAGCTTGCGGTACACGCCGCGGCGGTCTTCGATGACTTGAATCACCTCGTCGGTTTCCTTGCCGTCGATGTCGCCCATGCTCGCCACTTCCAGGCCCACCACCTTCAACCGCGTGTGAACCTTCGACCCGCGATACCGCGCGATGGTGTTGCCGCACAGCACATCCGCCAGAACCGCACACTGCTCGTACACCGGCTGCACGGTGCCGTAGGTGCGGCTGGCGTGTTCGACGCACTCTCCCACCGCGAACAGTCCGTGAACGCCCGTTTCGAGCCGGTCGTTCACGAGGATGCCGGCGTTGGTCGGGATGTCCGAATCCTTCGCCAGGTCGATCCGCGGTTGCACCCCGCTGGCGAACACCACCAGATCAGCCGGCAGCACCTCGCCACCACCGAGCGACACCCCTTCGGCCCGTTTGTCGCCCACGACCGCCCGCGTGGTCGCCGACGTGCGAACCGCGATGCCCAGGTTTTCCACGGCTTTTTGCAACATCTGCCCGCCGACGCGGTCCACCTGCCGGTTCATCAGCGTGTCGAACAGGTGCAGCAGCGTGACGTGCATGCCCAGATCCGCCAGCCCCTTCGCCGCCTCCAACCCCAGCAACCCGCCGCCGACCACCACCGCCGGCCGGCCCTTCTTCGCCGCCCGCCGCATTCGCTCCACGTCGGCCACCGTGCGGTACACGGCCACGCCGTCTTTGAAGGTGCCGTCCCGCTTCCGCAGGCCGTCCACCCGCGGCACCCGCGCCTCGCTGCCGGTGGCGAACACCAGCTTGTCGAAGTAGTGTTCGCGGCCGTCGGCCGTCCACAGGCGGCGGGCGGCCGGTGACAGCCGGCTGACAGTGGCCCCGCGGTGGAAGGCGATGCCATTCTCGGCGTACCAGTCGGCCGTCTTCAGGGTGATGTCGTCCACCGCCCCGCCGAGCAGCACGCGGTTCAGCAGGATGCGGTTGTAGCACCCGTGCGGCTCCTCGCCGAACACGCTCACGGCGTAGCGGTCCAGACCGCCGCGGCGGGCGAGGTCGTCCACCAGGCGCCCGGCGGCCATGCCGTTGCCGATGATCGCTAGCTGCTCGCGGGGCAAAGGGATCCTCCGTTAGGGTGGGTCGCTCTCGCGGAGAGCGACATCGGCAGCGGCTCTCGGCGAGAGCCGGCCACCCTAGCCGATCCGCACACCGGCGATCCGCACGGCCGCCAGTTTGAACTCGGGCATCCGGCTGGTCGGGTCGAGGGTCGCCTGCGTGAGCAGGTTCGCCGCGTGCTTACCGCCCCAGTGGAACGGCGCGAACAGCGTGTCCGGCCGGATGCCGGTCCAGATGTCCACGGCGAACTCGACGCTCGCCCGCCGGCTCTGCACGGTCACGAGCGAGGCGTCTTCGATGCCGAATCGGGCGGCCAGTTCGGGGTGCAGTTGCAACTTCGGCACCGGCTTCGCGCCGCTCAGTTTGTTCACCCGCCGGGTCTGCGCGCCGGAGTTGTAGTGCTCCTGGTAGCGGCCGGTGGTGAAGTACAGCGGGTAGTCGGCGTCCGGTTCTTCGCCGGCGGGACGGTGTTCGACGGCGTGAAATTTCGCCCGCCCGTCCGCGTGGTGGAACCGCTCGGCGAACAGCCGCGGGGTGCCGGGGTGGTCAACACTCGGGCACGGCCAGAACACGCCGTCCTCGGCGTCGATGCGGGCGTAGGTGATGCCGGCGTAGTCCGCCGTGCCGCCGCTCGTGGCTCGGCGGAACTCGTCGAACACCGCTTCGGTGGTGGCGAACGTGAACTTGTCGGCGTGGCCCAGTCGGGTCGCCAACTCTCGCAGGATGTCGATATCGGACAGCACGCCGGGCGGCGGGGCGAACGCCTTGCGGCGGCGGATGACGCGGCCTTCCAGGTTCGTCATGGTGCCGCCTTCCTCGGCCCACTGCGTGACCGGCAGCACCACGTGCGCGAGGTCGGCCGTCTCGTTCACGAACGGGTCACAAACCGCAAGGAAGTCCAGTGATTTCAGGCGTTCGATGACCCGCCCGGCGTCCGGCGACGCGACCGCCACGTTCGACCCCATCACCAGCAGCCCGCGGATGCCGTTCGGTTGCCCGCACGAGTCGAGCAGCTCGAACGCGCTGCGACCCTTGCGGGGTAGGGTCGCGGGATCGACGCCCCACACGTTCGCCACCGATTGGCGGTGGCTCTCGTTCTCGATCAGCTGATAGCCGGGGAGCTGGTCGGCCTTCTGCCCGTGCTCCCGCCCGCCCTGCCCGTTGCCCTGCCCGGTGAGGGTGCCGAACCCGCCGCCGGGTTTGCCCACCTGCCCGAGTGCGAGCGCCAGGTTGATGAACGCGAGGACGGTATCGACGCCCTTGCTCTGCTGCTCCGGCCCGCGACCCGTCAGGATCAGACTCGGACCGGCGGCCAGCATCCGCACCGTCTGCCGCACCTGCGATTCCGGCACGCCGGTGAGTCGCTCGGCGTCGGCCGGGTGGTAGTTCAGCACCGTGCGGCGGACCGCGTCGAACCCGGTGGTGCGGGCCGCGACGAACTCCGCGTCGATCAGCCGCTCTTCGACAGCCACGTGCAGCAGGCTGTTCGCCAGGGCCAGATCGCTGCCGGGGGTGTTGCTCAGGTGCAAGTCGGCGGCGCGGGCGGTGGGCGTGCGGCGGGGGTCGATGACGATCAACTTGCCGCCGGCCGCCTTCTGCTTGTCGAACCACTGCGAGATCGGCGGGAGGGTGTCGAACGGGTTCGACCCGACCACCAGCAGCGTGCGTGACAACGCGATGTCACTGACCGGGAAGGGTAAGCCGCGGTCGATGCCGAAGGCTTTGTTTCCAGCCCCGGCGGCACTCGACATGCAGTACCGGCCGTTGTAATCGACGTGCGGGGTGCGGAGGGCCACCCGCGCGAACTTGCCGAACAGGTACGCCTTCTCGTTGGTCAGCGCGCCGGAGCCGAACAGCCCGACGGCGTCGAGGCCGTACTCCCGCTGAATGCTTTGAAACCTCTCCGCGATCAGGTCGAGCGCCGCCGCCCAGCTCGCCGGCTTGAGCGTGCCGCCGGTTCGGAACAGCGGAGTCGTCAGTCGCTCCGGGGTGTTCAGCAACTCGCCCGCCGTCCACCCCTTCACGCACAGCTTGCCGGCGTTCACCGGGAAGGCGTCGTCCCCCGCCACCGTCACTGACAGCGGGCTGTCACCGGACAGCACGGTGCCGCACTGGAGCGCGCAGTACGGGCAGTGCGTGCGGGTCAGGGTTGGCAGGGCGGCGGGCAACAGTGGCTCCTGGTGGCACAGGCATTCCTGCCTGTGTGGGGTGGAACACAGGCAGGAATGCCTGTGCCACCAGACACATCACGTGTCACGCCGGCACTCCCACGCTCACGCTCTCGCCGGCCACCTGCACCGGGTACGTGGTCACCGCGCACACGTTCGGCTGGTCGCACTCGCCGCTGTCGGCCTGGAAGCGGAAGGCGTGGTACGGGCAAACCACCTGTTCACCGGCCAGCATCCCGTCGGCGAGCGGCCCGCCCTTGTGCGGGCAGGAGTTGGCGACGGCGAACACCCGTCCGGCCCGCGTGCGGAACACGGCCACGCTGTGCCCGCCGACGTTGAACGACCGGCCGAGGCCGACGGGCAAGTCTGCGAGGGCACACACCGGCACGAACTGCACCGCGGACGCGAGGGCAACACTCATGGCGCGGAGTCTCCCAGGCCGGACGCAGTGCGTCGGCGGAGGCAACGGTGTCGTCAACGGGTTAAGCCAACACGGGCAGCGGAATTCTTCGCTCGCTCTCGAACTGGCCGGCGTACACGGGCTTGTCGCGTTCGAGCCACGGGTCCACGTACGCCGCGGCGGTCATGTCCACTTCGGCGTCGAGCTGTTCGCCGATGCCGAGCGAGTCGTTCACGAGGATGTCTTTCAACTTGTCGAGGCCCACCCGCGGGGCGAAGTCGTAGGTCCGCTCCAGCCACTTGGCGTTGTCGCGGTAGTAAATCAGGAAGCGGCCGATGATCCGCATCGCCTCGTCTTGCGTCTTCACCCGGCAGAGCACGTCCGACTTCCGCACGTGGGCACCGGCCGCGCCGCCGACGCTGATCTCCCACTCGCCCCCTTCGGTGGCCACGATGCCCACGTCCTTCACCGTGCTCTCGGCACAGTTCCGCGGGCACCCGCTCACGCCCAGCTTCACCTTCGCCGGGAACTCGAACCCCTGGTACCGCTTCTCCAGCGCGATGCCCAGCGTCGTGCTGTCGTTCGTGCCGTACCGGCAGAACTCGCTGCCGACGCACGTCTTGACCGTGCGGAGTGCCTTCGTGTACGCATGGCCGCTCGGCATCCCCAGGTCGGCCCACACCTTCGGCAAATCCGCCTTCGTGATGCCCAGCAGGTCGATGCGTTGTCCGCCCGTCACCTTCACCATCCGCACGGCGTACTTCTTCGCCACCTCGCCGATCTTGATGAGGTCGTCGGCCGTGGTCACCCCGCCGTACATCCGCGGGATGACGCTGAACGTGCCGTCGTTCTGGATGTTGGCGTGGACGCGGTCGTTGATGTACCGGGCGTCGCGTTCGTCGATGTACTCCTTGCCCCACAGCCCCTTCAGCATGGACGCGAGGCCGTTCTTGCTCTTCTCGTCGTCGCCGGTGCCGAGTTCGCGGAGTACGGCAGACACGCTGCGAAGGCCGCGCTTCTTCACCTCCGTCACCAGCGTCGGCTTGTCGAGCGGCACGGCGGCGACGTACCACCCCTCGCTCGGGTCGGCCTTCACCCCACCGGCCACCGCTTCGATCAGCCCCTTCACCAGCTTCTTACAACTGCCGCACCCGGTGCCCGCACGGGTGGCTTTCCCCACCGACGGCACGGTGCATTTGCCCGCTTGAATGGCTTTGACGATGGTGCCCTTGCACACCCCGTTGCAGTCGCACACCTGGTGCGAGTCGGGCAGGTCGGCGAGCGACGTTTCCTTGCCGGCCGAGGCGGCGCTGAAGAAGAGTTCCAATCGGCGGTCGGGCACCGGCATGTCGGCCTGGAACATCCGCATCAGGTCATCGGCCGGGCCGAGGTCGCCGAGCAAGCAAGCGGCGCTCACCTTGCCGTCGCGGATGATCGCCTTCCAGTACACGTTGCGAGCCGGCTCGCTGAACTGCACCACTTCGTCCGTCGGCTTCAGGTCGGCGATGCGGCCCATGCTGGCCAACTCCACGCCCATCACCTTTAGTTTGGTGGCGATCTTCGACCCGCTGTACGTCGCCGCGGTGTCCACGCCACTCAGCACCTTCGCCAGCACTTTCGTCTGCTCCCACAGCGGGGCGACGAGGCCGTAAATCATGCCGCGGTGTTGCACGCACTCGCCGACGGCGAACACGGCCGGGTCGTTCGTCCGCATCTGGTCATCGACCACGATCGCCCGCTCGCAGGCGATGCCGCACTCTTTGGCGAGGTCCACGTTCGGCCGGATGCCGGCGCTGATCACCACCATGTCGGCCGCGATCTCGCTGCCGTCGCCGAACTTCACCCCGGTCACGCTCGTGTGGCCGGTCAGTTCCTTCGTGCTCGCCCCGGTCTTCGCCGTGATGCCGAGGTTCGCAATCGTGTCGCCGAGCACCTTCCCGCCCGCCTCGTCGAGTTGCACGCTCATCAGCCACGGGGCCATCTCCACAACCGTGACGGCGACGTTGTGCGTCATCAGCCCCTTCGCCGCTTCCAGGCCGAGCAGTCCGCCGCCGATGACGACCGCGCTCTTGCAGTTCTGCGCGTAGTCGGCGATGTGCCGGCAGTCGTCGAGCGTGCGGAACACGAACACGCCGTGCAGCGTGGTGCCGGGGATCGGCGGCACGAACAGCTTGCTGCCGGTGGCGATGACGAGGTAGTCGTACTCGACGCTCAGCTCGCCCGCCCACACGGTCTTGGCGTCGCGGTCGATGCGGGTGACCCGCTTGCCGGCGTGCAACGTGATGTCGTTCTCGGCGTACCAGCCGAGCGGGTTGAGGAAGATCTCCTTCGCGTCCTGCGAGCCGTTCAGCACGTTGGACAGGAGGATGCGGTTGTAGTTGCCGTAGGGTTCGTCGCCGAAGACCGTCACGTCGAAGCGGTCCGGGTCGGCGGCGAGCAGGTCTTCGAGGAACCGCGCGCCGGCCATGCCGTTGCCGATGACGACGAGTTTCGGCTTGATCGGGTGTAAGGCGCGGATCATGGGACACCCCACACCCAGGGCGTTGCCCTGGGCTGAGTTCTCTCACCCCTTCGTGGTGAGGTGTGGTTTTCAGACCGAAGGTCTGGGAGTTCTCAGCCCGGGGCATCGCCCTGGGTCGAATGTTGCACCACCCCCATCAACTTCTCCCGCCACCGCACAACCTCGCCGACCACGAACACGGCCGGGCCGGTCACGCCTTCCGCCAGTGCTGCAATCGTCGCCAACTCGCCCACCACCACGGCTTGATCCGGGAGCGAGCCGGACTGGATGACGGCGGCGGGGATGTCCGGTGACAGCCCGCTGTCACCCAGCCGCCGGGCAATGGCGGCGATGTGCCGCACGGCCATGTAGAAGACCACCACCGGCATCCGCGCCAGCGCGTCCCAGTCGTGGGTGCAGTCGTCGGAGTCGGGGTCGTGGTGCCCGGTCGCCAGAACGACGGCCGGGCCGACATCGCGGTGCGTGAGCGGGATCTTCGCGGCGGCCAAGGCACCGACGGCGGCGGTCACGCCGGGAACGATTTCAAAGGGGACGCCGGCGGCCGCCAGCACCTCGGCCTCTTCCCCGCCGCGGCCGAACACGCACGGGTCGCCGCACTTCAGCCTGCACACCGACTTCCCCTCGCGGGCCAGCCGCACCAGGGCTTCGTTGATCGTCTCTTGCTTCGTGCTGCCGACGCAGTAGCCCCGCTTGCCGACGTGCAGCCGCTCGGCGTCGGGCCGCATCTCGTTCAGCAGTTCGGGCGAGAGGAGCGCGTCCGTCAGGATCACGTCGGCGGATTGCAGAATCCGCAACCCGCGAACGGTGATCAGGTCGGCCGCACCGGGGCCGGCACCGACTAAGTACACCGTTCCGGAAACGACGTGCCCCACGATGGAGCCTCGGAGTTGTTTGGGGGCAGCGGCAAAGCAGGGGGTGTGCCAAACCACGTGTCGGACCAGATCGATGGGAGGAAACACGTGGTTTACCACATGTTTTCGTGGCTATTCCACTCCGTAATTTTGTGAATTGTACGCCGAGACGAGGAGGTGACGTTGCCCGCGACGACGGCAACCGAACGGGCGTGCTGCCCAGGAACCTCGCACACGCGGGCGGTGGAATAGCATGTCATCACACGTTGAGGCGAGCAGTCGTATGGACCCGGTGCTGATGATCGTGGCGAACGTGGCGGCGGTGGCGGTGCTGTTCGGCGGAATCGCCCTGCTCGTGTGGCTCGACCAGCGGGGTAAGACCCGGCGGCGGGAACTGGAACACGTCGAGCGCATGCGGGCCATCGAACTCGGCCGACCACTTGAAGACGCGGCAGTCGCCCGCACGAAAGCCCTCGGCGCGATCGGGGTGGCGGTGCCGGTCGTGAGCATTTCCGGCGCGGTGGTGGGAAGCTGCGTGGCGCTGGCGATGAGCGAACCGCTCTGGCGTTTCGGAGCGTTCTTCGTCACTTGGGTGTCGTGCGGGACGGTGTGCGCGAGTATTCTGCCGCTGCTCGTCCGCCGGTTGAACGCCCCACCACCGACCGACGGGCCGGAGTGACGGCGAGTGGGTCACTCGGAGTCGTCCCGCGCCTGGCTTGCCACCTGATCGGCCTCGGCCAGCAGGCGGATGGCGTCGGTGTGCAACTCCTTCGACCGCTCGGACACTCGCTTCAGCTCGGCTTGCAGGTCGTCCGACCGCGTGACCGCCGTCTTGCACTGCTCGACCGTCGCCCGGCACTCGGCCAGCATTTGCTTGGCCTTGCGGTGCAGCCGCCACGCCATTGTCACGTTCACCAGCGACCAGATGCACAACCCGGACGACACCAACAGCATGACGGTCTCGAACACGGCATCCCCTCTGTCGGATTCGCAGACAATGGACTCACACGCCCTGTGCTGGAGACGCTTTCCGTCGCGGCCAGACGACGGCCACTACGAACGCCGCCAGTCCGACGCCGAGCAACCCGCCAGCGGCACCGGCCATGGCCGGGCCGGTGTAATCGACGTGGGATGTGACGAGGAACTCTTCCGGCCCCGGCGGGGTGGCAATCGCCTCGTGGGTCTTGTGGAAGTCGTCGAAGAGGTGTTCGTCGCCGATGTCGGCCCCGGCGGCGATCTTCGCCGCTTCGTACTCCTGATACTCCCGCTGGTAGCGCTCGCCGTAGGCCGACTCCGCGTCGAAGCGTGAGAGAAACGCGGCGACCTCATCGGCCGGTAGCGTCTCCTCGATCTGCTTCTGACGCCGGGCACAGTGGTCGCGGAGGAACTGTTGCTTGGCCGGGTCGGGCCAGAAGCGATCCGCCAGCCGAACCGCCCGCTCGAACGCCGTCCACGCGATGTGCCGCTGACCCACCCGCAGCATCACCTCGCCGATGCACAGGGCGAAGTGCGGGTTCGGACCGCCCCCCTGCCGCCACATGCCGACGATGCCGAGCATCGGCTCGTCGAAGGGGATGCCCACGGCCTTGTAACTCGACGTGTTGTTCTCGGAATCCAGTCCGACGCGCGCAACCCCAGTGCGGTCGTGGGTGATGCGCCCGGCACCCGACATCAGGTCGGAGGTGTAGTACGAGCGGGCTGTGCCGTCGCCCTTCTTGAAGGCGCTGGCGGGCAGAAACGCTTCCGCTGGCAATGTGTGATCCAGCCGGTTGCCGAGGAAGTCCTTTTCGGTCAACACGTCCGGGCGGTCGGTGGCGTCGAGCAGGAAGCGGAGGATGACGACCTGCCACCTCTCGCGGCCGAAGTGCGAGTCGGGGTTCACGGCGACCGACTTCTCGACGAGCGCGATGCCCTCCTCGCACGCCGCCTTCGCGGCGGCATCGCCGCCGAACGCTTTGCCCATGTCGGCGAAATACAGATACGTGCCGAGATTGGCGTAGGTGGTGTAGAGGTCCGTCCCCTTCAGCCCGCGCTTGACTTGCAGCTTCAGTTTCTCCCGCAGCAGCGGTACGGCGTCGGCCGGTTGACCGAGGCGGTTCAGGCCGGCGGCGAGGTCGTCGGTGAGTGCGAACGCTTCGTCGGAGTCGGGCGGAATCACCTTCAGCCGCTCGCGGGCCAGCCGGTTGCGTTCGGAGTAGAAGGCCGGGCCGTGCTTCGGGTAGCGCTCGTGGATGATGTCGTGCGCCATGGCGAAGCGGAACGACGCCCCGCCTTCGGTCGGCGGGATGTGGTGCGGCAGCGGGTACGACTGCGCGGGCCGTTCACGCGGGGCCAGCCAGTAGCCGGCGTAGCAGCCGCCCGCGCCGGCGGCGCAGATCAGAACGAACGCGCCCAGTCGGCAGAGCGCGCGGAGCATGGGTCAACCTTTGCCGGTCAGGCGGCGAACGGTGATGACACCGGCGGCGAGGAGCAGCACCCCGCCGACTGCGGCGACGGTGCCCGTCGCGTACTGTTGAAGGAGGGGCTGCGCCGGCTCGGCCGGCTTGCGGTCGGCCTGATAGCTGGAGCGGAACTCCCGCTCGTGGCCGGGCAGTTCGGAGTCGTTGATGCACGCCAGGGCAGGACTGGCTGCGACTGCAATTGCGAAGAGAGTGAACAGGCGACGCATGGCCAGTGCCTCAAGAGATGACAGGGATATTGTCCGCCGTAGCCCGAGAGGCGTCAATCATTTCAGCGGACCTGTCATCGACCGGCGGGGAAAGAATGTCACTCGGCGGGTGCCAGCCGCCCACAGGCCGAAGGCCTGAC